>CAWVKQ010000031.1:0-33259 GCA_963929955.1 Bacillota bacterium | reverse complement strand
CGTGTAGGGGTATAGCTCAGTTGGTAGAGCAGTGGTCTCCAAAACCACGTGCCGTGGGTTCGAATCCTACTGCCCCTGCCAATATGGATAAACTGGATATAATATCGGGGTGTAGCGCAGTTTGGTAGCGCAACTGGTTTGGGACCAGTGGGCCGCGGGTTCAAATCCTGCCACCCCGACCATAAAAATATCTGATGGGGGCCATTAGCTCAGTTGGTCAGAGCGTCCGGCTCATAACCGGCAGGTCCGGGGTTCAAGTCCCTGATGGCCCACCAAAAAAATAAGTAGTTTGCCCAGATAGCTCAGTTGGAAGAGCAGAGGACTGAAAATCCTCGTGTCCTTGGTTCGATTCCGAGTCTGGGCACCACTTATTAAAAGGTAATCCCTTGCTGACTCTGTCCGAGGGGTTATTTTTATTGCAGACTTAGTTTTTAGGCGCAGGACGGTTTGTTCGGGGCGAAAGAATGTGAGGCATGGACATAATGGAATTTCTGACTGTATTTTTTGCCGGGATCATACCTGTAAACACCATAAAAGATGCGGTTTTGCTGGGTGTGGACGTGGGTCTGAACCAGTGGGTCGCCTGCGGCGCAGCCGTGCTCGGGACACTGATCCCTCTCCCGTTTTTTCTTTTTGTCCTCAATGCTCTCGATAACAGAGCAAGGATGCTGAAGGACCGGGAGAGTGAACCGGAGGAAGACGAAGAACGAAAAAACGGTGAGAATAGCCGGAGGCGAAGGATCTCTTTTGGGCTGAAAGACGCTATACTGTTCCTGTTCAGCGCTGTTCCGGTGCCGTTTACGGGAATATGGACAAGCTCGATCCTGTCGGTGATCCTGAGAGTGCCTTTTGCAAAGGCAGCGGCGATCATAGCTGCGGGGACGGTCGTGTCCGGAGCGGCGGTCACAGTCATGATCACGGCTTTTTAAGATAAAACAACACGGTTGATACAGTAACACAGGAGGGCATATGGCTCAGCTATACTACAGATACAGCACCATGAACGCCGGGAAATCCATAGAGGTGATCAAGGTGGCCTATAACTATGAAGAACGAGGGAAAAACGTTCTGGCTCTTGTGCCTGGTGTTGACGACAGGTACGGAAAAGGCGTTATAACATCGAGGATAGGCCTTCAGAGAGAGGCGGCCATAGTTGATGAGGACACAAACATACTTGAGCTTTTCATGCGTGAGAACAACAGGAAGGATGTTGACTGCGTCGTGATAGACGAGTGCCAGTTCCTGAAAAAACATCACGTAGAAGAGCTTATAGAGATAGTGGACAGCTTCAATGTCCCTGTTCTGGCATACGGTCTTAAGAACGATTTCAGGAACGAGCTCTTTGAGGGTTCTTACTACATGCTCGTATACGCTGATAAGATCGAGGAGATCAAGACCATATGCTGGTGCGGGAAAAAGGCCACGATGGTGGCGAGAGTCGTGGACGGAAAATTCGTAAAGAGCGGCGAGCAGATCATGGTGGGAGGAGACGACATGTACGTTTCCCTCTGCAGAAAGCATTATAATGAAGGGCGGCTCGGGCCTGATGAATAGAGACGTCCCTGCCATGTGTCACGCAGTTTCATTTTCCTGTGTATCTCATTGAGTATGGTTCGTTTTTTATAGCTCCACCATGGAGAGATCAGAGTTTTTCTCGGGGCATCGGCAGTCAGTCGATGCACGGTGATGCCGGGGGGTATGAGCTCAAGGCATGAGATCACAAGATCTGTGTACTGATCCATGGATTCAAATGATACATAGTCAGGCATGAGCCTTTCCATGGAAGAGCCTTTTACAAGGTTGAGCATATGGAGCTTTATGCCGAAAATATCGCGGCTGCATACGCGTTTTACCGATTCAAGCATCATATCTTCGGTTTCTCCCGGAAGACCCAGTATAAGATGGGTGACTGTCGGGATTTTTTTTGACATGAGCCGTGAAACGGCATCCTCATAGTCGTCGATCGTATAGCAAAGATTCATGGCCTCTGCCGTTGAGCGGTGTACCGTCTGAAGGCCGAGCTCTACCCACATGAAGTGGGAGCTGTTTATTTCATCGAGAAGCTCGAGGACATCGTCGGATATACAGTCGGGGCGTGTAGCTATGGCAAGACCTGATATTTGAGGCTGACTTAAGGCGGCCATGTACTTTTTCCTGAGCTCGCCCGGAGGAGCATATGTGTTTGTATGGCTCTGAAAATACGCTATATATGCGGCATCCGGCCATTTTCGGGAGAGGAGGGCGATCTGGTTTTCCAGATCTTTTTTTATGTCTCCGGATCCGTCAGCCATGTCGCCCGATCCTTCGGAGGAGCAGAAAACGCAGCCGCCGGTCCCTTTGGAGCCGTCGCGGTTCGGGCAGGTGAAGCCGCCGTCTATGGAAAGCTTTACTGTCTTTTTGCCGAATTTTTTCTTGAGATATGTGCTTACGGTGTTTATCCTGAGCTGCTGTCCGTCCGATGTATCGAATATGACAGGCGCGCTTTTTTCTTCCATGAGCGGCTCTCCTTTGTGATCATGATTTTTATGCGTATGCAAGTATGCAGACACATAAATATATGATATAATAAACCGTTAAGGTCGCGGATGTCAAATAAAAAGACCGGGAGGGAAGGCATATGATAACTGGCGGAAAAAAGAAAAATACCGCTTCTCAGACCTTTTATCGGGAATGTAGGGAGGAGAAGCTGACTCATTACGGCAGCTTCGGCGAATCCGAAGAAAAGCCCGGCCTTCTTCTCCACAGTTGCTGCGGACCGTGCAGCACTGCAGTGGTAGAAAGGCTGGTGGAAGAATACAATGTTACTGTATTCTTCTATAATCCCTGTATAACGGACGAGAACGAGTATCAGAAAAGGAAGGCTGCTCAGCTGCGGTTCATAGAGCAGTACAATATGGAAAACATGGGGAAAACGGTCGTACACTTCAAAGAGGGAAGTTACAGGCCGAAGGAATTCTTTCGCCTTACAGAGGGTCTGGAGGAAGAACCTGAGGGAGGAGCCAGGTGCAGAGTATGCTTCAGACAGAGGCTTGAAAAAACTGCCGAAGAAGCGAAGCTTTCGGGATACGATTATTTCGGGACGACTCTTACCGTAAGCCCTCATAAGGACTATTCCGCCATTTCCGAGATAGGAAGAGACATTGCTCTGAAATACTGTCTTTCTTTTCTGGATATGGATTTTAAGAAAAAGGACGGATTCAGACGTTCGATAGAGCTGTCTGCAAAGTACGGACTCTACAGACAAAATTACTGCGGATGTAAATATTCCAAGAGATGATCAGAGAGATAAGGAGAGATGATAATATGGGAAAATTGCTGATACCTGAAGGATATACGCCAGTTATAGATTATATGGAGAGCCAGAGAGCCATAAAGAAGATAAAGGATTTCTTTCAGCAGGAGCTGGCGTACGGGCTGAAGCTCAGAAGAGTATCCGCTCCGCTTTTTGTGGATCCTGAAACAGGACTGAACGACAACCTAAACGGCGTTGAGAGGACAGTGAGCTTTACCGTGAAGGATATAGACGAAAAGAAGGTGGAGATCGTACAGTCCCTTGCCAAATGGAAGCGCATGGCTCTGGGAAGATACGGGTTCGAACCCGGCAGAGGGCTTTATACGGACATGAACGCCATAAGGCGTGACGAGGAGCTGGATAACCTTCATTCCATATATGTGGATCAGTGGGACTGGGAGAAGGTTATAAAAAAGGAAGAGCGTACGGACGAATATCTGGAAGAGACGGTTACGGCTCTTTACAATGCTCTTAAAAACCTGAACGATTATGTGAACAGGCTTTATACAGATCTTGCGACAGACCTTCCTAACGAAATATTCTTCATAACATCACAGGAGCTCGAGAACATGTATCCGGACAAGACGCCAAAGGAGAGAGAGGACGCCATAGCCAGGGAAAAGAGAGCTGTGTTCATAAAGAAGATAGGCGGAGTCTTAAGATCCGGGCAGAAGCATGACGGAAGAGCGCCTGATTACGATGACTGGGAGCTGAACGGAGACATAATATTCTGGAACGATGTGCTGGGACGCGCCTTTGAGATATCCTCCATGGGAATAAGGGTGGATGAGAAAGCGATGGACAGCCAGCTTACAGCCGCAGGCGCCGATGACAGGAGGAATATGGAGTTTCACAGGATGATACTGGAAGGAAAGCTTCCGTATACCATAGGCGGAGGAATAGGACAGAGCAGGCTCTGCATGTACTTCCTGAGAAAAGCTCATATAGGAGAGGTGCAGGCATCCGTATGGCCTGAGGAGATGATAGAAAAATGCAGGGAAAACAACATATTCCTGCTTTAGATCATGAAGTACGTCAATCTTGTAATAAACAACAGAAGCGACAGTACAGACGCCATATATACCTACGGGTGCCGGGACGACAGGGTGAAGCCCGGAAGCAAAGTCCTTGTTCCCTTTGCAAAGGGCAACAGGCTCAGGGAAGCGTACGTGGTGTCTGTGGATGAGGACGCACCCGATAAAATAAAGAAAAAGCTGAAGTACGTTCATGAGACAGATGAGGAAATATCTCTGACGGACGAGATGGTGAGAACGTCTCTCTGGCTCAGGGAAAGATGCCTGTGCAGATATATAGATGCGATCAAATGCTTCCTTCCTGCAGGGAAAAAGGCTGTCAGGAAAGCGAGAAAAGACCCTTTTGAATGCAGAGAGGGAGAGACCGGCAATGTACGAGAGCTCACAGACCAGCAGAGGGAAGCGCTGAAAAAAATAGAAGAGCCTGTGGAGAGCGGACGGCACGGCAGGTTCCTCATACACGGCGTTACCGGCAGCGGCAAGACGGAGATATATATACGGGCAGCGGAAAAGGTCATATCAAAAGGGCGCAGCGTTATAGTGCTCGTTCCTGAGATCTCTCTTACGGATCAGATAATAGACAGGTTCATAGGACGTTTCGGAAGCAGCGCTGTGGCCGTGCTGCACAGCCGGCTGACTGCGGGAGAGAGATATGACCAGTGGATGAAGATAAGATCCGGGGAAGTACAGATAGCCATAGGCGCGCGATCCGCTGTTTTCGCCCCATTTGAGGATATAGGGCTCATAGTCATGGATGAAGAGCACGAGTCCACATATAAATCGGATCACACTCCAAAATACGACACAGTGGAAGTGGCCCTCAAAAGATGTCAGGATCATAAGGGCGTATTGATACTGGGAAGCGCTACGCCGTCAGTCGTCACGTACAGCAGAGCCATGGAAGGGATATACAGCCTTACCGAGCTGTCCGAAAGGTACAACCGTGTAAATCTGCCGTCAGTAGAGCTGGTGGATATGCGTGAGGAGCTTAAAAAGGGCAACAGATCGGTTATAAGCGATAAACTCCGCGAAGAAATGGGATCAAAGCTCGAAAGAGGCCTGCAGGTCATACTGTTTCTCAACAGGAGAGGATATTCAACTTTCGTGTCATGCAGGGAATGCGGCTACGTTGCAAGGTGTCCGGAGTGCGGCCTTCCTCTTACATACCATAAGGAAGAAGACAGCATAGTGTGCCATTACTGCGGGAGACGCATGAAAGCTCCTTCGGTGTGCCCTCAGTGCGGCAGCAGATATATAAAATATTTCGGAAGCGGCACGGAAAAGGCGGAGGAGACCGTAGCGCGGATGTTTGAAGGATATGAGGCTGAGCGCGTCGATACGGATTCCATAAGGAGAAAGGGAGAGCTTGAACGAAAGCTCAGGTCATTTGCAAATGGCCGGACAAAGATACTCATAGGCACGCAGCTCATTGCCAAGGGACTGGATTTTAAAAACGTGGGGCTTGTCGGCATCCTTTCCGCTGATATCGCTCTCAACATACCTGACTTCAGATCGCCTGAAAGGACTTTTCAGCTCATAACACAGGCCGCGGGAAGAGCAGGGCGCGGAGACGAGGAAGGAAGAGTGATAATACAGACATATCAGCCGGAGCATTACGCCGTAAGATTCGCCGCGGAACAGGACTACGCGGGATTTTACGAGACAGAGATAGGCTTCAGGAAATATATGAATTATCCTCCCTTCAGCGATATGTTCCAGGTGATATTCTCTTCAGAGGATGCGAAAGAGGCAGAGATAGGGGCGGACAAATGGTACGAGTTTGTGAGGAATGCGCTTCCTCCTGACGAAAGAAGCAATGTTTTCACGCCTCAGGAGGCATATATGGGAAGGATAAAGGATACATACAGATATTCGATGCTCATAAAATGTCCAAGAGGCAGCAGGCGGGCATACTCTGACATCATAAACAGCATAAGGGAATCGGACAGAAAGGAAAAGAAAAAGAAATATACCGCTTTGACAGATATAAATCCATACAGTTTCATTTAGGAGGTAGGAAATGGCTTTGAGAACCATCATACACAGGGGCGAAGAAAGAGAGGACTGGCTGAGAAAAAAATCCAGGAAAGTAGATGAGGTAGATGCCAGGACGCAGGCAATACTGGACGATATGGTTGAGACCATGAGGGCAGCGGAAGGCGCGGGGCTTGCCGCTCCTCAGGTGGGTGTGCTCAGAAGGATGTTCGTTGCGGAGCCTGAAAAGGGGAAGCTTTACTATTTTGTGAATCCTGAAATAATATCTGCCGAGGGGAGCCAGGAAAGTGAAGAGGGCTGCCTTTCGGTACCGGGCTACGCAGGCGTTGTCGAGAGACCGGAAAAGATAACCATAAAAGGACTGGACAGAGACGGCAAGGAACAGGAGTACACATTTGAGGGATTTTACGCTGCGGTGATGTGTCATGAAAGCGATCATCTGGACGGCATATTATACACAGACAAGGCAAGCGCCGTACAGGAGCTGGAATCTGAGGAGGAGTGAGCGCCATGAGGATAGTCTATATGGGTACGCCGGAATTCGCGGTGCCTTCTCTTGAGAAGCTGGCGGAGAGAGGCCATGACATACCGTATGTGGTGACTCAGCCGGATTCGGTCAGAGACAGAGGAAAAAAAGTAAAGTTTTCGCCTGTTAAGGAAAAGGCTGTCGAGCTCGGTATCAAAGTGCTGCAGCCGGAAAAGATAAAGGATAACGCCGAATTTGAGGAGACTCTTAAAAGGGCTGAGCCGGATGTGATCGCCGTGGCCGCCTACGGCAGGATACTCCCCGGATCCATACTGGATATGCCGAAGTTCGGGTGCATAAACGTTCACGGCTCACTGCTCCCGAGGTTCAGAGGCGCGGCTCCCATACAGAGAGCGATAATGGCGGGAGATGAAGAGACGGGAGTCACCATCATGTACATGGAGGAAGGGATAGACACGGGAGGCATGCTGGCCAAAGCCAGTACGCCCATAGGGAGGAAGACTGCGGCACAACTCCATGATGAGCTTGCTGTAATGGGCGCGGAGCTTCTTGCCGACACGCTGGAGAATATGGAAACCCTGAAAGCCGAAGCGCAGGATGAGTCAAAGGCAACATATGCGCCGATGATATCCAAAAAAGACGGGCATATAGATTTTTCGAAAGATCCGGATGAGATAGAGCGGATGATGCGCGCTTTTGACCCGTGGCCGGGAGCATATGCGTTTCTTGGAGATAAGCAGATAAAACTGTGGAGATCCGAGCCTGTTGACGAAGAGACGGGCAAAGCTGACGGAACGGTTGCGGACGTCAGAGAAGACTGCCTCATCGTGGCTGCCGGAGGCAGAGCTCTGAAGGTCACGGAAATACAGATGCCGGGCAAAAAAAGAGTTGAAATAAAAGAATATTTAAAAGGCAATTCCATTGAAATTGGAAGTGTTTTAAGATAAAATGATATTCTAGGGGTGATTTTATGTATTTTGGGATGTTCGATCCGACGATAATAATATTGATACCGGCGATCATATTCACGCTGGCCGCTCAGTCAAAGGTAAAGAGCGCATACAGCAGATACAGCCGGATAGGAAACAGAAGAGGCATAACGGGAAGACAGGCAGCCAGGATGATACTGGATGCCAACGGACTGCGCCATGTGCCGATAGAGATCACACGGGGGACGCTTACAGACCATTATGATCCCGGGAAAGACGTGATGAGGCTTTCCAGTGACGTATATAACGGCAGCTCCATAGCGGCTGTCAGTATTGCCGCCCATGAATCCGGACATGCGATACAGGACGGAACGTCATACGGGTTTCTTAAATTCAGGAATGCCATAGCTCCTGTGGTGAGTCTTGTTTCCACAGCCTCGTGGCCCCTTCTGATAATAGGACTGATAATAATATGGCAGGGGAATATAACTACGGGAAATCTCGTATTCAACATAGGCGTGGCGTTTTTCGCGGCAGTGGTGGCCTTTCACACGGTGACGCTGCCGGTGGAGTTCAACGCCAGCAAAAGAGCGATACAGCAGCTTGTGGAGCTTAACATAATAGATGATAACGAATCAAAAGGTGCCAGAAAGGTCCTGTCGGCGGCAGCCATGACATATGTGGCGGCGCTCGCGACGGCAGTGGCCAATTTGGTGAGGATCTTACTGATTAGGGGGCGCGACTGATGGATGCGAACAGAAAAACAGCGTACCTCACGCTGATGGACGTGGAGGGAAAGAAAGCCTATTCTAATCTGGCGCTCAACCACCAGATTATAATAAACAGGCCCAACTCGCAGAGCTTTGTGAGACAGCTTGTGTACGGGGTCCTTGAACATAAGATGACTATAGACTATTACCTGGACCTGTTGCTGAAAGACGGAGTGGAAAGCCTCAGGGCTTCAGAGCTGACAGTGCTCAGAATGGGTATATATCAGCTGGGATACATGGATTCCGTGCCTGAGTACGCGGCTGTGAACGAAACCGTTTCACTGGCAAAGAAATACTGCCGCGGCAAGGCGGGACTCGTAAACGGCATACTGAGAGAGTATATAAACAAGAAAATACAGCTCAGGCTGCCTGACAGGAGCGAAGATGAGGTCAGATATCTTTCGATAAAGTATTCATATGCGCCGTGGATAGTGGAGCTCTGGCTCAGCCATTACAGCACGGACTTTGTGGAGGATCTTATGGCGGCGGGAAACGACAGGCCGCCTGTGACCGTAAGGCTCAACTGGCTCAGGGTCATGAAGCCCGATCTCATAAAAAAACTCAGATCGAGCGGATATGAGGCGGAAGAAGGAGCGATCTGTCAGAATGCCATAAATGTAAAGGGTGAAAAGCTTCTGGACTCGGATATGTACAAGCTGGGGATGTTCACACCTCAGGACGAGAGCTCCATGCTGGTGGCCGAGAAGCTGGATCCGAAGCACGGTGAACTCATAATGGACGTGTGCGCGGCTCCGGGAGGAAAGACGACGGCCATAGCCGAGAGAATGAACAATACGGGCAGGATAATAGCCTCGGATATATACAGGAGAAAGCTGGACCTTGTAGACAAGGAGGCCAGGAGACTGGGAATAACCAATATAGTCACAAGATCATGGGATGCCACAAGAGTGGATTCATCCATGATAGAAAAGGCCGACAGGGTGCTGGTGGATGCCCCGTGCACCGGGCTCGGCGTAGTGAGGAGAAAACCGGAGATAAAGTATAAGGAACGCAATACAGATATGGAGATGCTGCCTAAAAAGCAGCTTGCGATACTTTCCGCCTCATCATCATATGTGAAGCCGGGAGGTACGCTGCTGTACAGCACATGTACTGTGAATCCGGATGAAAACGAAAGAGTGGTGGAGAAGTTCCTGAGGAAGAATCCTTCCTTCCGGAAGGTGGAAAAGACGCTTCTCCTGCCTAACGTGAACGGTACTGACGGTTTCTTCATATGCGTTATGAAGAAGGAAGAGCTTATGGAGCAGATAGAAGGGGTAAGACAGTAATGGTGCAGATAGGATTCAAGTGCAACAGGGGCCTTGTCCGTGAGAACAACGAGGACGCGTGCTTTGTGATACCAAGCCATGACGTCTACATAGTGGCCGACGGAGTCGGCGGGAACAATTCCGGGGAAGTGGCGAGCCGCACGGCAGTAAGCGAGATAGCCCAGATGGTGAGCGAGGAGGATCTTAAAAAGCTGAAGGAACCGGAGGATATATTCGGATTCTTTTCCGGGATAATAGACGAAGCCAATGAAAGGATATACAGGCTGGGAACAGAAAAAGAAGAAAACAGGGGAATGGCAACAACGGTCGTGGTGGCGTATATAGCTGCACGCCAGGCATACATAACGAACATAGGCGACAGCAGAGCGTATCTGTTCAGAAAAGGCAAACTTAAAAGGATCACAAAAGATCATACATATGTGAACGAGCTTATAGACAAAGGCGTAATAACAGAGGATGAGGCTGAAACCCATAAACAGAAGAACGTTATAACGCGCGCCCTGGGAGCGGAGCGGCACGTTGAGCCGGATTTTTACAAGGTGGGGCTCTCAAAGGACGATATACTTATGCTGTGCTCAGACGGACTTTACGGCGAGCTGAGCGATGACAGGATGCGGGATATACTCGCAGAAGATCTGAGCATGAACGAGATGTGCTCAGAGCTTGTGGATGAAGCCATAAGCTCCGGAGGGAGAGACAATATTACAGTGGTTTGCATGAAAATATGATTTTTAGGAGGAAGGTAAAGGTATGAGTAACAAAGTACTCGCGGGCAGATACGAGCTGTTTGAAAGGATCGGGGAAGGCGGGATGTCCGTGGTATACAAGGCAAAGGACAAGCTCCTGAACCGTTTCGTGGCCATAAAGATTTTAAAGCCGGAATTTATAAACGATCATAAGTTCATAGACAGCTTCAGGCGTGAGTCGCAGGCTGCCGCCAGTCTGTCCCATCCCAATATCGTGAACATATACGATGTGGGAAGGGAAGGAAACATCCATTACATAGTAATGGAGCTTATAGAAGGAAGGACACTCAGCGATTATATAAAGGAGCAGGGAGCCATGCCTTACCCGAAGGTGATCGCTCTTTCCAAGCAGATCGCAGCGGCGCTTTCCTTTGCTCACAAAAATCATATAATACACAGAGACGTAAAGCCACATAACGTTATGATAACCCCTAACGGAACGGCCAAGATAACGGACTTCGGTATAGCCAAGGCCGTAAACGCCGCTACAATAGTGGATAATACAGACGGTATAATAGGCTCGGTGCATTATTTTTCTCCTGAGCAGGCAAGGGGAGGATATGTGGATGAAAAATCCGATATATATTCTCTCGGTATCGTCATGTATGAGATGCTGACGGGAAGGGTGCCTTTTGACGGGGACAATCCGGTGAACATAGCTCTCATGCACATAAACGGGGAGATGACGCCTCCTTCAAAGCTGGTGGCCGGCGTTCCTCCCGCTCTTGAACATATAATAATGAAATGTACCGATAAATACCCGGTAAACAGATACGCTTCCGCAGATGAGCTCATAGAGGCTCTCAACAACCTGGAATTCGTAGGAAGCGTAGTGGGGGATTCGGTTCTCATAGGAGGAGATAAAAACAAAGGACCGATAGCTGAGACCGACTATGACGACGGCGAAGACTATTACGACGATTACGATGAAAAATCCAGAGACGGCAGGAAGAGCAAGGGCGGCAAAAAAGACGGCATGGATAAGAAAAAGAAGATCATAATCATAGCCGCGGCCGCCGCAGTCCTTATACTGGCGGGAATAATAACAGCATTTGCCACTGGACTTCTCGGAGGCAGGGAGATAGAGGCTCCGGACTTTACCAACATGACAGTTGAAGAGGCCAGAGACTATATTTCGGAGAACGAGCTTGATCTCAGGATCAAGGAAGGCGATGAAGTCATAAGCGAAGATATAGAAAAAGGACACATAGTATCTCAGGATCCTGCCGGCGGAGAGATGATCAGAGAAGGCGGAGCCATCAAAGTAAATATAAGCATAGGCCTTGGAGACGGAACCGTTCCTGATCTCGTTGGAAACGACAGGGAGGATGCCGAGAGCCTGCTTGAGGCCGCAGGATTCACACTCGGCTCTGTCACCGAGCAGGCCAGCGACGAGGATGCGGGCACTATACTCAGTCAGGATCCGTCAGCGGGAAGCGAGGCCGAAAAAGGCAGCGCAGTCAATATAGTTGTCAGCGACGGATCGAAGGCGCAGGCATCGGTGCCTTACCTTATAGGAAGGACTATCAGCGACGCCAGATCAGCGCTTTCCAACGCGGGACTTCAGATGGGAGATATAAGCTACGATTACAGCAACACCTACGCTGAGGGTGAGATAATGTGGCAGCAGTATGATGCCAACGCCCAGCTCGAAAGGGGAACATCGGTGCGCGTAAGAGTGAGCAGAGGGCCTGAGCCTACAGAGGCAACGGAAGCTCCCGACAGCGAAGAAGAAGAATGATAATGGCAGCGGAACAAAGAGAAGGTTTGATAATAAAGGGAATCGCCGGATTTTATTATGTAAAATCCGGCGATGAAGTATTCAGATGTAAAGCGAGGGGAATATTCAAACAGAAGGATATAAAGCCTGCTGTGGGAGACAGAGTCAGACTGGAGATAATACCCGATAACGATGACAGTCTCATAACTCATATATTCCCCAGAAAAAACAGCTTCATAAGGCCATTCATAGCCAATGTGGACTGCTTTATAATAGTGGCGGCAGCAGCTGAGCCGTCGCCCGTCCTCCAGGTCATAGACAGGCTGTTTATAATGGCGGAGAAAAGCGGAACAGAGGCTCTGCTGTGTATAAACAAGAAGGATCTTGCCGATGAGAGCAGGGGAAAGAAGGGCATCAGGGCAAATGAAAGCCTTAGACTCCTTGAGGAAGTGTACAGCCCCATATATCCCGTTGTGGAGCTTGGCGCTCTTGCGGGAGAGGGTACGGAAAGGCTGAGGGAGCTTATAAAGGGAAAGACTTCAGCCATGGCAGGACCTTCGGGGGTCGGAAAATCAACGATACTCAACGCCCTGGCCCCGGCAGCAGCGGCTGAGACGGGAGACATAAGCGAGAAGTCGAAGCGGGGAAAGCATACGACGAGACATTCGGAGCTTTTTTATACGGGAGAAGATACATTCATATTCGATACTCCGGGATTCACGTCTTTTGATATACTTGAAGCTGATGAATACGAGCTGCAGCATTTCTACCCGGACATAGAAGCGTTTGCAGGCAACTGCAGGTACAGCGACTGCATTCACGTTTCGGAGCCGGGATGCGGCGTGACAGAAGCTTTAAAGGAGGGGAAGATCAGCAGGATCAGATACGAGTCCTATGTATCGAACCTCGAGGAGATAAGAAGATCAAAGCAGTACTAGAAGGAGGATATTCATGACACAACTGGCGCCATCCATTTTATCGGCAGACTTTTCAAGACTTGAAAGCCATGTGGCGGAAGCGGAAAGAGGAGGGGCGGATATCATACATGTGGATGTGATGGACGGACATTTCGTTCCAAACATAAGCTTCGGAGCAACTGTTATGAAATGTCTTGAGGGCAAGAGCGGACTTCCCTTTGACGTACATCTTATGATAGAAGACCCGGACAGATACATCGAAGATTTCGTAACCGAAAATACGGAATATATAACAGTCCATCAGGAGGCGTGCGTACATCTTGACAGGACTGTGGAGCATATAAGGTCAGCGGGGGTCAGGGCAGGCGTTGCTCTGAATCCGGCGACGCCTGTAAGCACTCTGGACTGTATACTGAGCCGGGTGGATCTTGTGCTGATAATGTCGGTAAATCCCGGATTCGGAGGGCAGAAGCTTATTCCGTATACTCTGGAAAAGATAAAAGAGCTTTCGGAACAGCGCAGAAGGGAAGGTTTGAGCTTTAAAATAGAGATAGACGGAGGCATTACTTTAGGCAATGCGTTAAAGGCCGTTGAAGCGGGAACGGATATAATAGTGGCCGGTTCATCCGTATTTGGAAAAGGTGATGCGGAAGAGCAGGCAAGGCGATTCAAAGAAGCGTTTTCAAAATAAGATACAGGCGCAGGCCCTGAAAGGAGGTACGGTATGAGGATAGTCATAGACGGTATGGGCGGAGACAACGCTCCCGGTGAAGTGGTAAAGGGAGCGGTCGAAGCGGCAAATGTCATTGGAGACGATATATATATAGTCGGCAGGGCCGATATGATAGAAGCTGAGCTTGAAAAAAACGGGTACGCCGGCAGCACTATCAGGGTGATAAACGCCGATGATGTCATAACCATGGAAGACAGCCCGGTAAAGGCCATAAGAAGAAAGACGGATTCATCCATGGTAAAGGGACTCACCATGGTAAAGGAGGGCGAGGGTGATGTTTTCATCTCAGGAGGAAACACAGGAGCTCTCGTTGTAGGCGCGCGCATGATACTGGGAAGGATAGAAGGAATAGACAGACCGGTACTTGCCAGCATATATCCGTGCCTGGGCGGAGAGCCTTCCCTGCTGGTGGATGCCGGAGCCAGCTCCGAAGCAAAAGCCCACAACCTTCTCGAATACGGACTCATGGGCAGCATATATATGGAAAAGGTCTGGGGAAGAGAAAAACCAAAAGTAGGACTTGTCAACCTGGGAGTAGAGGAGAGCAAGGGGACAAGCGTAACAAAGGACGCTTATAAGAAGCTTCAGAAGGCGCCCATAAATTTCGTGGGAAATGTAGAGGCAAGAGACATACCTGTGGGAGCGTGTGAGGTCATAGTCTGCGACGGATTTGTGGGAAACGTGATACTCAAGCTTTCGGAGGGACTGGCCTGGAACATACTGAAGCTGGTGAAAAACCAGTTTATGATAAATACGAAGACAAAGATAGCGGGTATGATGATAAAGCCTCATCTGGCCAGCCTCAAGGAGGAGTTTGACTATGCGGAGTATGGCGGAGCTCCGGTGCTGGGAGTATCAGGACCTGTAATAAAGATACACGGTTCATCGAACAGCGTGGCAGTGAAAAACGCCATAATAAAGAGCATACCTTACAGCAGGGAAAAGGTCGTGGATATTATAAAGAGATCCATGCTGGATCTTGAAGAGATAATAGAAAAGGACGAAGAGGAGTAATTCACAGGGATGAAGGATCTGAAAGAGCTTGAAGAGCGTATAGGTTACCGTTTCAGGGACAGAAAGCTCCTGGAAGCGGCAGTCACGCACAGCTCATATATAAAAGAAAACAGCAGGATCGAAAAGAGCAATGAGAGGCTGGAATTCCTTGGAGATGCTTTTTTTGACGCTGTCATAGGAGAAGAGCTTTTTAAAATCTTTCCTCATGAGGAGGAAGGATTTTTATCGCGGGCAAGGGCTGCGCTCGTATGCGAGAAATCACTGGCAAGACAGGCCGCGAGACTAAGCGTGGGGGATTATATAAGGCTTGGAAGAGGTGAAGACAGGAACGGAGGAAGACAGAGAGAATCCATACTGGCTGACACTGTAGAGGCCATAATGGGGGCGGTTTACCTTGACGGAGGCTTTGAAGCCGTAAAGAAGACAGTCCTTGAAATATTCGCCGACAGTATAGAGGATGCCAGGAACGGGAAATTCATAGTGAGCGATTACAAGACAGCTCTCCAGGAAAAGCTCCAGGCAGAGGGAATAACGGATATAAAATACAGGCTCATTGGAGAAAAGGGGCCTGATCACGACAAGACGTTCCTCGTGCAGCTTGAGGTGAAGGGAGAGCCAAAGACCCGCGGACAGGGAAAGAGCAAGAAGCAGGCGGAGCAAAGGGCTGCCGAGGAAATGCTGGAAAGGGGAAAAGATGCATTTTAAAAGACTTGAGATGCACGGGTTCAAATCCTTTGCCGAACCTGTAACCATAGAATTCGATGAGGGGATAACCTGCATAGTTGGACCTAACGGCAGCGGCAAGAGCAATATAAGCGATGCCATAAGATGGGTCCTGGGAGAGCAGAGCCCGAAGATGCTGAGGGGAGGCAAGATGGAGGAGGTAATATTCTCCGGCACTTCCAGCAGAAAATCCCGCGGCATGGCTGAGGTCACTCTCGTAATAGACAATGAAGACGGCATTCTTCCCATAGACTACAGAGAAGTGGCCATAAGACGCAGGATGTTCAGATCCGGGGAGAGCGAATACCATATAAACGGCAACCAGTGCAGGCTCAGAGACATAAGAGAGCTGATAATGGACACGGGAATAGGTGTTGAAGGCTATTCTCTCATAGGTCAGGGAAGGATATCCGATATAATAAGCAATAAGACTGAAAGCAGGAGAGAGATATTCGAAGAAGCTGCCGGAATAGTCATGTACAGGACAAAGAAGGCGGAGTCGGAGAGGAAGCTTTCCGCCACAAGAGCCAACCTGGAAAGGCTCCAGGACATAATCGGCGAAATAGAAGGCCGTATAGAGGGACTCAGAGAGGACAGCATCAGGGCCAGAGAATATATAAAGCTGAGGGAGAGGTACAAAGAGCTCGAGATCAATATAATCCTCAAGAACACCGAAAGTCTGGAGCTCAAAAATGAGTATCTCAAGGACGATCTGGCGGAGCTTGCCATATCTCTTGATGAAGCGAGGGAATCCGGGGAAAATACAGAAAAAGCGCTGGAAGAGCTGATGAACAGGAGCGCAGAGCTCGACAGGCTTTCCGATGGAGCCGGAGGAAACCTTATAGAGGCTATAGAACGACTCAATGAAGCGGTAAATAAAAGCAAAATAGACGAAGAAAGACTCAGCTCGATCGAAGGAGAGAGCAGCAGAATGGCCGGAGAAGCCGAGATGCTCAGAGGGCGCCTGCAAAGGGAGAGAGAAGACAGCGCATCCTTTATGGAGAAAAAGGCTGAAACAGACAAAAGAGCCGCTGAGCTGAGAGAACAGCTCAGCAGCAAGACCGCTCTATGCGATTCGGTCTCCGAAGAGATGAAGGAGCTTGCCGGCAGGGTCGACAGCTATAAGAACGATATGATGGAGATATCGGGCGGCATAAATTCCGGGAAGGCTGAGATAAGCAGCCTGCAAAAGCTGTGGGACACCCTTGAAAGCAGAAGAGAGATCCTGAAAGCTGAAAGAGAAGAGGGAGATGAAAGCGGAAGGGAAACCGTAGACAGACTGAACAGGATAAAGGCGGAAAAGCTCCAGGCAGATGACAGCCTGGAGGAGCTGAGAGACAGGATAGACAGCAGAGAAGAAAAAATATCGGATCTGAAGCTCAGAGAAACGGAGCTTTCACAAAGAGCCGAGGAGCTAAACATAGAGGCGGGCCGGATCTCAGCCAGGAAAAAGACAATAGAGGAGATGGAGAGCAACTACGAGGGGTACAGCAGCGCTGTGAGACACGTTATGAAATCGGGTCTTAAAGGTATACGCGGCACAGTGGCTGACCTTATAAGAGTGCCGGAAGGGTATGAGACGGCGCTTGAGACAGCGCTGGGAAGCGCTCTCCAGAATATAGTGTGCGATGACGATGAGAGCGCCAAGGCAGCCATAGAGTCCCTGAAGAGGAACAAAGCCGGAAGGATGACATTTCTTCCGGTAAGCTCGGTGAAGGGAAGATTTTCAAGACAGCCCGATCTTGAAAAGGGAAGCGGCTTCATAGGATACAGCCATCAGTGCGTTGAATACGACGTTGAATACGGCGGCATAGTTGAATACCTTCTTGCCAAAGTCATACTGGTAAGATCCATGGATGAGGCCGTTAAAATGTCAAAGAACGGAAGAGGTTTCAGATTCGTTACTCTTGAAGGAGAAGTCATAAATTCAGGAGGAGCTATAACGGGAGGAAGATACAGGAACAGGACAGCCAATATACTGGACAGAAAGGCTGAGATCGTTTCTCTTGAGAAGGAGGCAAAAGCCAGGATCAGCGAGAGAAACGCGTGCCTCAAGGAGCTCTCATCCGTGAAGGAAGCTCTTGAGAAAGAGGAAAGAGAAGGAAAGAGCCTTGAAGAAGCCATGAAAGCGGCGGAACGCGAGATCATG
This sequence comes from Bacillota bacterium, assembly GCA_963929955.1. Classification (GTDB taxonomy): domain Bacteria; phylum Bacillota; class Clostridia; order Peptostreptococcales; family Anaerovoracaceae; genus Lentihominibacter. The sequence continues at coordinate 15,461 of CAWVKQ010000031.1, read as the reverse complement.
GAAAAGAACAACGAGATACGTCTTACGGAGACGATGCTCAAGGATATAAAGGCCGGCGGAGAAAAGCTGCAGCGTGAGCTTGACAATATAAGGACCGAAAAGGAAAACTCACGGGAAATGATAGATAAGCTGAGCGCGGATATCGAAAGGGATTATATACGCCTCAGGGAAGCAGAGGCTGCCAGCGAGGCCATGTCAGAGGAATATGAGAAAAAGAGAGAAGAATTTGAACGCCTCAGCGAAGAGATAACAAAGGCAAGGATAGCGGTAAACAGCTGCGAAAACGAAAAGGAACACATGGACTCCATGGCCGTAAGCATCAGAGAAAAGATCGCTGAGATAGAGTCCGATATAAGCGAAAGGGAAGACCGCATCAGAGCAATGGAGGAAGAAAAGGAGGCCATACTTTCCGGAAGCGCTGACAGCGGGGAGATCATAAGAAGAAGCCGTGAAGAGAAGCAGAGGCTTGAAGAGTATATAGCGGAGCTTTCCGGTGAAAAGGAATCGGTTTCGAAAGATATATCCGAAAAGCGAAGAGAAAAGGAAGCTCTGGCAGCGGAGACTGAGAAGCTGCAAGCGGAGAAATACCAGCTCGAGGTAAAGGCTGCGAGAAACGAGACACAGCTTGAGACCTATAAGAACAAGCTGTGGGACGATTTTGAGATCTCATACATACAGGCCATGGAATTTAAAAGCGAGGGCTTTGTCATGTCATCGGCGGTCAAGGAGAACCGCCGCATAAAGGACAGGATAAAGGAGCTGGGCGAGGTGAACGTGGGAGCTATAGAGGAATACGAAACCGTAAGAGAACGGTACGAATTTCTCATATCTCAGCGTTCCGACATTCTGGAAGCCATGGATAATCTCATAAAGATAATAGACGATATGGACAAGACCATAAAGGTGAGGTTCCAGAACAGCTTTGATACCATAGTCGAGAATTTCGAAGATAATTTCAGGGAGCTTTTCGGAGGAGGACATGCGGAGCTCAGGCTTTCGGATGAAAAGGATCCGCTGAGCTCGGACATAGACATAGTGGCTCAGCCTCCGGGGAAAAAGCTTCAGAACATAAATCTGCTTTCGGGAGGAGAAAAGACCCTTACAGCCATAGCGCTCATGTTCGCAGTACTTAAGGCCAAGCCTACGCCTTTCTGCATACTGGATGAGGTGGAGGCGGCTCTTGATGATGCCAACATCGACAGGTTCATAAACTGTCTGAGAAAGTTCAGCGGCATACAGTTCACGCTCGTGACGCATCAGAAGGCGACCATGGAGCATGCGGACGTGCTTTACGGAGTCACGATGCCTGAAAAGGGAGTGTCAAAAGTGCTTTCGCTCAGTCTTGATGAAGGCGGCGAAGAGGCGGCGGTAATGTAGGAAAAAACAGAGAAAGAGAGAAGCATATAATGGGAGAAAAGAAATCGTTTTTCGGGAAAATGTCCCGGAGAATAAGCGAGGCGCTGACAGGAAGAGCCCATGTGGACGAGGAATTCCTGGAGGAACTGGAGGAGATACTGATAACCTCCGACATAGGTATGGAGACAACGGAAAAGATAGTGGACACGCTGAGAGCTGAGATCAAATCCAACAATCTCAGCAAGCCCGAGGTCATAAAGATAAGACTGGGGAAAATAATAGCGAGTCTGACAGACAAGAAGGAAAGTCAGAAGCTCAGCGACGAAACGCCGCTCGTCATACTGATGATAGGAATAAACGGAGGCGGCAAAACCACATCAATAGGAAAGATCGCTCACAGGCTGAAAAAAGAAGGAAAGACCGTAATGCTGGCGGCAGCCGATACATTCAGGGCGGCCGCTGCGGAGCAGCTTTCCATATGGGCCGACAGAGTGGGAGTAAATATAGTAAAGCACGGAGAAGGAGCAGATCCTTCGGCGGTAATATACGATGCCATACAGTCGGCAAAGGCAAAGGGTATCGATGTTCTCATATGCGATACGGCGGGAAGGCTCCAGAACAAGAAGAATCTCATGAACGAGCTCAACAAGATGAACAAGGTGATATCGAGAGAGTTTCCCGAGGCTGCCAGAGAGAACCTTCTGGTGCTTGACGCGACTACAGGCAAGAACGCCGTATCCCAGGTAAGAGAGTTCGGCGATGTGGCTGATATAACAGGCATAGTGCTGACAAAGCTGGACGGCACAGCCAAGGGAGGGATCGTTATAACAATAGCGGATGAGTTTGACATGCCTGTCAAGTTCATCGGAGTAGGCGAAGGCATAGAGGATCTTAAGGAATTCGATCCTCAGGAATTCGCGGAAGGTATTTTCAATGAGTAAACCTTTAGTAGCCGTGGTCGGACGGCCTAATGTGGGAAAGTCCACATTTTTCAATAAGATAGTGGGAAGAAGAGTGTCCATAGTCGAGGATACGCCGGGAGTTACAAGAGACAGGATATACGCTGAGGCGGAATGGGCGGGAACCGAGTTCGCCCTTATAGACACCGGAGGCATAGAGCCTGACAGCAAGGATGTCATCCTGTCACAGATGCGCCAGCAGGCTGAGACGGCAATGGATACGGCTGACGTAATACTTTTCATGACGGACGGCAAGGAGGGAGTTACAGCATCTGACAGAGAGGTGGCCTCCATGCTCATGAAGACAGGCAAGAAGGTGGTGCTGGCAGTAAACAAAATAGATACTGCCAGGCTGCCCGATGATTTTTATGATTTCTACGAGCTTGGGCTTGGAGAGCCTGTAGCTATATCATCAGCCAACATGCTGAACCTTGGAGATCTTCTTGACCGTATCGTGGAGAGCTTTCCGGAGGGCGCCGGCAGCGAGGAAGAGGACAGGATAAAGATCGCTGTCATAGGAAAGCCGAACGTGGGGAAATCATCTCTCATAAACAGGCTCCTTGGGGAAAAGAGGGTCATAGTGTCCCCCATAGCCGGCACCACGAGGGATTCCATCGATACGCCCTTTGAGAAGGATGGAGAAAAATATCTTCTCATAGATACTGCCGGGATAAGAAGAAGGAGCAAGGTAAACGAGAATATTGAGAAGTTCAGTGTCATAAGAGCCGTAGCGGCAATAGAGAGATGTGATGTGTGCCTGCTTATGATAGATGCCGCGGAAGGAGTAACGGAACAGGACAAGAAGATAGCCGGCATAGCTCATGAAGCGGGCAAGGGCATCGTGGTGGTCGTAAACAAGTGGGATCTTGTTGAGAAGGAGACAAACACCATGAATGAGTTCAGGAAGGATATCGCAAGGGAGCTGACGTTCATGTCCTATGCTCCGTCTGTCTTTATATCCGCTCTTACCGGACAGAGGGCGGGCCACGTCATAGAAATGGCAAAGTATGTGGCCGAAAACAGAGCGATGCGCGTGCCTACGGGACAGCTCAACAGCCTCATAGCCGATGCCACGATGATGAAGCAGCCTCCTTCTGACAAGGGAAAGAGGCTTAAGATATACTATGTGACTCAGGTGGGAGTGAAGCCGCCGCTGTTTTCCTTCAAGATAAACTCAAGACCTCTCATGCATTTTTCATATTCCAGATACCTGGAGAACAAAATACGTGAAGGATTTGGATTCGAGGGCACCTCGCTGAAATTCGTGTTCAGGGAAAAAGGAGAAAAGGAAGATGATTGATATGGATGTGAATATCTGGCTGGTGGTCGCCTGTGCGGCTGCCGCCTATCTCATAGGCAATATTTCGCCTTCCATACTCATGGCAAGAGCCAGAGGGATAGATATAAGAAAAGAAGGAAGCGGCAACGCCGGGACTACCAATGCTCTGAGAGTCATGGGGAAGAAGGCGGGAGCCGTGACCCTTGTCGTAGATATACTGAAAGGCACAGGCGCGGTCCTTTTGGGTACTCTCGCAGGAGGCCATACAGCGGCTGTGTGGTGCGCTGTTTTCGTGTTCTGCGGCCATGTATGGCCGGTATTTTACAGATTCAGAGGCGGAAAGGGCGTTGCCACAGCCTTCGGCGCGCTTCTGGGACTCAATCCCCTTCTGGCTGTTTCGGCTCTCGTCATCGTTATCATAGGTGTACTGCTGTCAAAGCGTATGTCGGTAGGCTCGCTTATAGGAGCTGTCAGCTTCCCGTTCATGGCGTATTTTCTCGAGAGGGACTTCGTTATACCGGGCAGCATCATGGCAGTCATAATACTTATAAAGCACAGGGGAAATATAGGACGCCTTTTCAGAGGCGAAGAACCGATAATGAGCATATTTGAAAAAAAGAAGGATGATCAGGAGGCGGTAAAATGAAGGGCATAGGAATAATAGGAGCAGGCAGCTGGGGAACGGCCCTGGCAACGGTGCTTGCAGGAAAAGGCGAGGATGTGCGTATCTGGGACATAGATGAAAGACATCTCAGATCCATGGACGAAAACCGTGAAAATGTCGACTACCTTCCGGGGGTCGCCCTTTCTGACGGTATAAAGATAGCATATACCGTAGAGGAGGCTTTAAAAGGAGCCGATGCAGTGCTTTTTTCCGCTCCGGCTCAGCATTTCAGGAGCGCACTGGATTCGGCGGAAAGCTTCTTAAGCGATGCGGGACTCATAATAAATGTGGCAAAAGGAATAGAACAGAAGAGCCTCAAGAGGATGTCGCAGATAGCGGCAGAGAGGCTGGACATGACGAAATACGTTGTGCTTTCCGGCCCGTCTCACGCCGAAGAGGTGGGAAGGAACCTTCCTACGACTGTTGCCGCCGCTTCGATTGATATAAAGACAGCGGAAGCGGCGCAGGATCTCTTTATGACAGACAGATTCAGAGTATACACCACAGAGGATGTGGTGGGAGTGGAGCTGGGTGGCGCGTTAAAGAACATAATAGCCCTCGGAGCAGGTATATCGGACGGCATGGGATTCGGAGACAACGCCAAAGCAGCCCTCATGACGAGAGGCCTTGCGGAAATAACCAGACTCGGTATAAAACTGGGAGCAAAGCCGGAGACATTCGCGGGACTCACGGGAACGGGAGATCTCATAGTGACCTGCACCAGTATGCACTCCAGAAACAGAAGATGTGGCATAATGATGGGTGAAGGCATGAGCCCTGAGGAAGCCACCAGGAAGGTGGGAATGGTGGTCGAGGGCATGTTCACCACGGAAGCGGCCTATGAGCTGGCCAGGAGAGAAGGCGTGGAGATGCCTATAACAGAAGCCATATACAGAGTCATAAAGGGTGAGATAAAAGCAGCGGATGCGGTAGGACTGCTTATGGGAAGAGATAAAAAACACGAGCAGGGATAGACAGATGAGCGTACTTGAAGGAAGAAAATATAATATAACCACATTCGGATGTCAGATGAACGAGCATGATTCAGAGACGATAGCGGGAATGCTGAGAGAAGAGGGCTGCGCTGAAACCGATTCGAGAAGCGGAGCTGATATAGCTGTCATAAACACCTGCAGTATAAGGGAAAATGCTGATAAGCGTTTTTTCGGAACCCTTGGACAGCTTAAGAAGATAAAGGAAAAAAATCCCGATTACATGGTCTGTGTGTGCGGATGCATGATGCAGCAGGAGCATATAAGGGATACCATAAAGAAAAAGTATCCATGGGTGGACATAGTGTTCGGCACTCATAATATAGAGAGATTCCCTCAGCTTCTGAAAGAGGCTTACAGAGAGCGGAGCAGGATAGTAGAGGTGCTTGACGACAGAGATAAAATCGCCGAGGGACTTCCGGCAGCGAGGCTTTTCAGGCATAAGGCTTTTGTCAATATAATGTACGGCTGCAACAACTTCTGCACATACTGTATAGTGCCTTATACGAGAGGACGCGAAAAAAGCAGACGGCCCGGCGATATAATTGCGGAAGCCGTAAAGCTCGCAGCGGACGGAGTGAAAGAGATCACTCTTCTGGGGCAGAATGTCAATTCCTACAGGGGCACAGGGAACGGAGACGGAGAAACGGATTTCGCGGATCTCATATACATGCTTGAAGATGTAGACGGAATAGAGCGTATAAGGTTTATGACGTCTCATCCCAAGGATCTTTCTGACAAGCTGATACAGGCATATGTTGACTGTGACAAGCTGTGCGATTACATACATCTTCCCGTTCAGTCGGGAAGCAGCAGGATACTTAAGGCAATGAACAGAAAGTATGACAGAGACGGATACCTGCGACTCGTTGAAAAGCTGAGAAGGGCAGTGCCCCATATAACCATCAGTACTGATATAATAGTGGGATTCCCATCCGAGACTGAGGAGGATTTCCGTCAGACACTTGAACTTGTGAAGGAAGTAAAGTACGACTCAGCCTTTACGTTCCTCTACTCGAGGCGGACGGGGACTCCTGCTGCCGAATACGAAGATCAGATACCTGAGGACGTGAAACATGAAAGATTTGAAAGACTGGTGGAAGCGGTGAACGCCGTGAGCGCTTCGAAGAACGCCGCCTATGTGGGACGTGTCGAGAAAGTCCTTGTCGAGGGGAAGAGCAAGCGTGACGACCGCACCCTTACCGGCAGGACGGAAGGGTTCAAGCTTGTGGACTTTGAAGGAGACGAAAGCCTCATAGGAAGCATAACAGATGTGGAGATCACGGAAGGCAAGACGTTCAGCCTGAGGGGAAGAGCTCTTGGCAACGCTCTGTGAGACAGCCGGATAAGACAGGATCACAGTATTTTGATTCCCATGAATATTTATTCATGGGATTTTTTGATTTAAAAGGAAAATGCAGAAAAACATTGTTTTATGCGAGTGGGAATAAAAGCGTTTAAAAATTCTGAACAGTCTATGTGGGCAGGGAAGGTCCATATGAGCAATTCCAACACATAGAAAAAAATCAGGGGAATGTTAAAATTTTGGCATACATTTTGTGTGATATAAGATGTAATAGTTATATTTTAAATCAGAGGAATTGACAAGAGAGGAGGGAAATGGACGAAAGGTTAACAGCCTTGGACAATTTAAATCACAGTTATAATTAAATAGGAGGTGAATATCCTTGATCGATTTTAAATCTCTATGGGGGGGGGTATGACTGGATAGTGCTGGCTCTCTATTTTCTGGGAGTCATGAGTGTTGGCTTTATAATGCATAAGAAAGCCAGTAAGGACTTCAAGAGCTTTTATGTAGCTTCGAGAAGACTTACCATCCCGGTCCTGATAGGCGTTGCTGCGGCGGCCTGGTATGATTCATGGACCATAGTAGGACTTGGTGAACTGGGAAGCACTGTCGGTCTTTCCATCATTTTATTTTTCGTAATACCGAGCGAGCTTATGAGACTGCCTCTGGCTCTGTGGATAGGCCCTATGACCAGGGACAAGATCCCGGATTATGTTGTGACACTGCCTGATCTGATCAGGTATTTTTACAACAAGACGTCAGGCGTACTGTCGGGCGTGGTGCCTATGGCTTCCATTCTGTACTGCTGTGCTCTTCTGTTCGCGGTAGGCGAAGTCCTGTATTTGGTATCGGATCTTCCGATCTGGTTCACCATGATGATATCCGGACTGGCCATAATCCTTTATACGGCACTGGCGGGAATGTGGGGTCTTGCTGTAACCGACCTCATACAGTTTATGGTAATGACTGTATCTGCCGGAGCTGTTCTGATCGGACTTTATTCATACTTCGGAGGAACAGATGCACTTTTTGCGGCAGTAGGGGAAAGCTCCCCGGAGAAGCTGAGCTTCGTAGGCAATCAGACGGTGTCAAGCGCATTCGGATACATTATTACAGGGGCTTCGCTCTATGTAAACGCCCAGAGCTATCAGAGATTCGGAGCTGCTAAAAAGGGCGCGGATATCAAGGTGGCGTACATACTTGTACTGATCATCGGAATGGCCTTCAGCTCCGCTATGGTAATAACGGGTCTTGCTTCTTCCGTTATGCATCCGGAAGCAGCTACGGCTGCCGAGGGATTCTGGGCAACAGTTTTCGAAGTGCTGCCGCCGGGAGCGAGAGGATTGTTCGTAGCGGCTCTGATAGCTGCGGTAATGTCCACTGTCAGCGCTGACATGCTCATTACGGGAGGTATTTTCGTTAAGGATATTTACAAAGATATATTCAGACCAAACTTGAGTGATAAAAGCGTGCTTAAGGGTACGAGGATCATGATAGTTGCGTTGGGCATATTTATCATAGTTGGGACGTATCTGTGGAGAAACGGCATAGCCAATGCATTCACCATAATAGGAGGATTCCAGGTGGCCGTATTCCTTATTCCTGTGCTCGGCGGATTCTTCTTCAGGAAGAAGACGGCGGCAGGAGGACTGATCTCCATAATAAGCGGGATCGCGTTCTACATTCTATGGCAGTTTGTTCTCGGCGTTCCGTACGATATACCATCGAGCGTAGCGACATGGGTAGTCGGAGGAGTTATATACTTTATAGCGTGCTATGCCACTTACGGCAGAGAAACGAAAAAGCTGAGCGAGCAGTAGAAAGGAGATAACAATGTCTGACGAAAAAAAGAACAAAGTGGGAAATATACTGGCAATAATCGTACTTGTGGCAAGCTGCCTGCTTCCTTTGGGATTTGCGGTAGGAACAGAAGTCTTATTCTGGATATTGATAGTAATAAATCTTCTGTTCGGGCCGATATGCTTTATCGGATATCTAATGGAGGTAAAGAGAGGCGTATTTGCCTATGACGACGGAGACAAAAGCGAAGATTAGACAAAGGGGTCTTTATACCGCGGCGCACGCCCTGCGCCGCGGGGTACCTGATATCATCGAAAGCACAGCGCTCATTTAAGGAGGTAGAAAATGATCATAAATTATGATTTTGGATTTCTTCATAATACGGAGGTCCTGTTCGGGGAAGGCAAGATATCGATCCTTCCCGAAAAGGTGAAGCAATATGGCTCAAAAGCGATAGTCGTTTCGGATAAAGGCATCGCGAAGACCGGTATAGTGGAAAGGATAACCGGCCTTCTTGCGGAAAAGGGAGTGGATACTGCAGTATATGACGATGTGGTGGCCAATCCCAGAGATGTCAACTGTCAGGAGGCGGCAGACATGGCAAAGGGATTCGGAGCCGAGGTCATAATAGGAGTAGGCGGCGGAAGCGCCATGGATACGGCAAAGGCCGTAAACGTACTCATGACCCACGGAGGAACATGTTCTCACTGGGCGGAAGTGAGAAAGTTCGATAATCCGCTGCTCCCTCTCATATGCGTCCCTACCACATCGGGAACAGGAAGCGAGGTCACGTTCGAGGCTGTTATCACAGCGACCGATCTTGGCAGGAAGGTATCCATGTCGGACGGAAACAAGCTGGCTCCAAAGGCAGCCATTATGGATCCGGAGCTTACTCTTACGGTTCCGCCGCTTGTGACGGCTTCAACGGGAATGGATGCTCTGACCCATGCCATAGAGGCTTATACGTGCAAGTTTGCGCAGCCCATATCGGATTCCCTTGCCATATACGCCATAGAGAGGATAGCAGGGAGCATTGAGGCGGCTACGGAGAATGGAGGAGCGCTGGATGCGAGACGCGATATGATGCTGGGAAGCCTTATGGCAGGCATGGCGTTTACAAATTCGTATCTGGGAGCAGTACATTCGTTTTCCGAAAGACTGGGAGGGTTTTATGATATACCTCACGGCATAGCAAACGCCATATTCCTTCCTTTTGTGACGGAGTTCAATATATCGGCAGATTATGAAAAACACGCCCGTGTAGCGAGAGCCATGGGTATAGATACCGGCGATATGGATGATAAAGAGGCTTCGGAAGCGCTGGTGTCAAGGCTCTTTGAAATGAACGAGAGTCTGGGTATCCCTAAATTCAGCGAGCTGGAAATGGTGGATCCCGAAGACTTTCCTGAGATCGCGGATCTGTGCGTGACTCATCCGTGCGGATTCAAGGCGAATCCGAGAGACATAGGATACGATGATTACATGGATATTTTCAGGAAAGCATACGAATACTGACGGCAATTATAAGTAATTAATAAACAATAAAAGCAAGTAAAACAGGAGGTATGTATGAATCTGAGAAAAATGCATCTCAACATCAACGGAGCGGACCGCATGTTCATCTACGATCCCCAGAAAGATACTCTGGCGGATGTGCTCAGAAGGCTCGGCCTTACGGGAGTAAAGGTAGGCTGCGGAACAGGAGTATGCGGAGCGTGTTCGGTGATACTGGACGGTAAGGTGATAAGGTCATGCACCAAGAGGATGAAGACCGTCAAGGAGTACAGTGAAGTGACTACCATAGAGGGAATAGGGATACCTAACAATCCTCACCCGCTTCAGGTGGCATGGATAAACTGCGGCGCCGTTCAGTGCGGATTCTGTGTGCCGGGCTTCATAGTATCGGCATTCCAGCTTTTAAAGGAGAACATCAACCCTACGAGAGAAGAGGTAAGGGACTGGTTCCAGAAGCACAGAAACGTATGCAGATGCACGGGGTACAAGCAGATAGTTGACGCAGTCATGCTGGCGGCTGAAGTCATGCGCGGAGAGAAGACCATAGCCGAGATCCAGTACGAACCGGATAAAAACGAAAAGGAATACTACGGCAAGCCTGTAGTAAGACCTATAGCTCTCGGCAAGGCCTGCGGCGTAGTTGACTACGGCGATGATATAGAGCTGAAGATGCCGGCAGAGACTCTTCATGTGGCGGTTGTACAGCCGAGAGTGACGATCCACGGCACCATAAAGAGCATAGATTACTCGGAAGCCGAGAAGATGCCGGGAGTCGTGAAGGTCATAACGGCCAAGGACGTACAGGGAACGAACCACATGGATCTGTGGACAAACTCGCCTCTGTCAACAAGTTCAAGGACGCCTCACAGCATCCTTGTTCACGACAAGATAAGGATGATAGGAGATATCGTTGCGCTGGTAGCCGCTGATACAAAGGATCACGCGAGAGCCGCCGCCGCAAAGGTAAAAGTGGACGTAGAGCCTCTTCCCGGATATACAAACTACCTTGAGGCCGTAATGCCGGACGCCATAAGGATACACGAGGAATCGCCGAACATATACGCCATATGGCCTATGCTGAAGGGTGAGGACGAGGTTCCGGAAATAATAGAGGAATCGGCCTACAGTGTAGAAGGATCCTTCTACTCCTCGAGAGAACCGCACCTTTCCATAGAAGGAGATACGGTACAGGCATACTATGACGACGAAGGCGTTATGAACATACACTGCAAGTCCCAGTCTCTTTACTGGAACAAGGCTGACGTGGCTCAGGCCATAGGCCTTCCTCCGGAAAAAGTAAGACTCATACTGAACCCTACGGGAGGAAGCTTCGGCTGGTCCATTACAGCCACATCCTTCTCCCTTGCAGGCATAGCGGCTATGGCTACGAATATGCCTATAGCTCTTTCAATGACATATGAAGAGTTCATGCACTTCAGCGGCAAGCGTTCGGCCTGCTACAGCAACGGCCGTCTGGCATGCGACGAGAACGGCAAGTTCACTGCAGCGGAATTCGATTTCGGTATCGACCACGGCGCTTACTCCGAGATGGGAGACGACCTGGCGAACAAGGTAATAAGATTCCCAATGTTCCCTTACTCGGTGGATCATGCCAGCGTACTGAGCAGAGTGGCATTTACGAACATAGGCTTCGGCACGGCATACAGAGGATACGGATCGCCTCAGGCATACACGGCCAGTGAGGCGCTGGTGGATATGCTGGCTGAAAAAATAGGAATGGATCCTTTTGAAATAAGATGGAAGAATATAGCAAGACCGGGAGACACAAACATCGCAAGCCATGAGTACAGAGATTACCCGATGGAAGAGATGATGAAAAAGCTCAAGCCTCTTTATGAGGAAGCAAAGCTTATCGCAGAGAAAGAAAGCACTCCTCAGAAGAAGAGAGGCGTGGGGATTTCCTGGGGAGGATTCAACGTATCCGACCAGCCTCTTGACCAGTGCGGAGTGGCTCTTGAGCTGAACGAGGACAATACGGTCACAAAGTACGACACATGGCAGGATATGGGACAGGGCGCTGACGTAGGATCACTGATGGTGACACTCGAGGCTCTGAAGCCTCTCGGCCTTACCCCGGATCAGGTAAGAGTAGTGCAGAATGATACGGGAACATGTCCTAACAGCGGATCGTCAGCCAGCAGCAGATCACACTTCATGAACGGCAAGGCTACGATACTGGCCGCTGAAAAGCTTCTTGATGCGATGAAGAAGCCGGACGGTACATACAGGACGTATGATGAAATGGTAGCTGAAGGCATACCTACAAAATACGATGCCGTTCACAGCAACGGAACCATACCGGGACTGTCTCCTACAGACCCTATAACGGGACAGGGGAATCCGTCTCCTGACTACACATACGCCCTCAACATGGCTGAAGTTGAAGTGGATATGGAGACAGGCAAGACAAAGATACTGAGATTCACATGCGTAGATGATGTGGGAGTCATAGGAAACATCCACGCTGTCGAAGGTCAGGCGTACGGCGGCATATCCCACAGCATGGGATTCGCCCTCAGTGAGGATTATCAGGATGTGAAGAAGCATAACAACCCTTATTCGTGCGGAGTTCCTTACATCAAGGATATACCTGACGATATAAGGCTCATACATAATACCACTGTGAGAAAGTTCGGGCCTTTCGGATCATCGGGAGCCTCTGAGGCATTCCAGTCATCGGGACATGTGGCCATACTGAACGCGATAAACAATGCGTGCGGAGTGAGGATATATGAGATCCCTGCAAAGCCTGAAAAGGTAAAGGCCGGCATAGACGCACTCGCAAGAGGCGAAAAGCCTGAGCCGACAAAATACTATCTCGGACCTGATATGTACGATGAGATCGACAGAGTAAAGAATTCCAAGATAGACTAGGATAATGCTGCAAGATTCTTTGAACGGAGGGCATCTATTGAAATCAGAACCATTTAGGGAGCGTTACAGACTGGACGAGTGTAAGGAAGCGGAGAAAGCCTTTTGTATAGCAGACTGCCCCTTTCATATGGATATACTCAGTTTTTTGTCAAAGATAGAGAAAAAAAGGTGGACCACTGCCTACACGGATCTGAGGAACGCCATGGCGTTCCCCGAGATAATCTCGGAGCTGTGCGGTGAGCGGTGTATAAGAAGATGCCCCCGTCAAAGTGTCGATGAACCGATAAAGCTCAGGGAGCTTGAAAGGTTCGTCGTAAAAAAAGCGGGACACAGAACGCCGGTGAAGTACAATCTTCCCGGCAAGAAGGAGAGCGTAGCTGTCATAGGAGCCGGTATCAGCGGTATGGCCTGCGCTCTCCGGCTATGTGAGAAAAAGTACAGCGTCACAGTATTCGAGAAGAAAGACAGCATCGGCGGCAGCCTTAACAGCATGCTCAGTCCCGAATATGTAAGGGACAATATAATGAAGCAGTTTGCCAATGAAGAAGTCAGCATACTGTGTGGAAGGGAGATAAAAGACCTTGAAGAGCTCAGCGGCTTTGACGGCATATATATAGCGACCGGAAAGGAAGGCGATACATTTTCGCATCAGATGAGACCGGGAGTGTATGCGGGAGGAGCGCTAATGGGAAAGGATATCCCCGAAAGCTGCAAGGACGGTATAGAGGCAGCGAAGGCCATAGAGGCATATCTTAAGACCGGCAAGGATTCCTACACATGGGAAGAGGTGGAGACATGTATGCCCGTCCCCGATCTCAGCGATACGGAGGCAATATATCCGCCTGTGCTTAAGGAGGACGGGTATTTTGACCAGGAAGGCGCGCTTGCGGAAGCGGGAAGGTGCCTCAGGTGCGTATGCGACAGATGCAGGAAGAGCTGCGACCTTCTTAGCTATTACGGCAAACCTGTACAGAAGGTTATGGAAGAGATAAGGGCGACCACGGAGGTCAAGGGCGTGCTGGGAGAAAACATGACCATAGCCACCAAGATGATAGCCATGTGCGACCAGTGCGGAAGGTGTACCGAGGCCTGTCCGGAGGATATAGATATCAGAAGGATATTCGCTGACGCAAAGAGAGCGCTTCTTGACAGAGGCGACGTGCCATGGGCGTTTTACTATAATTTCATTAGAGACATGGAGAGAGCGGACGGCAGGTACAGCGTGACCGTAATGCCTGATAAAGGCGCTGAACCTGAAAAACTGTTTTTTCCGGGATGTCAGCTTGGCGCCATGGACAGCGATCACGTAATAAAGGTGTATGAATATTTGAACGAAAGAGAAGGCAATGTGGCACTTGCCGTAAGCTGCTGCGGAATGCCTTCATATATAACGGGAGATATAAAAAAAGCGGACGAGGAACTTGAGAAGTTCAGAAATATGTGGGTATCCATGGGAAGACCCGAGGTGATATTCGCCTGTCCGAGCTGCTACAGGAGGATAAGCTCCGGAATAGAGGATATCAGGGCTTCATATTTATATGAATATACAGACCCCTGTCCATGTGACGGCCGGACGGAGGTGTCCGTATTCGATCCATGCGGCAGCCACGGTCAGACGGAGCTCCATGATCTTGTGAGGAAAAAACTCCGCGATGCCGGATATACCCTGAGACCTTTGAAATATGAGAGAGACGATGGCAAATGCTGCGGTTTTACCGGAAATATGCATGAGATAAACAGAGAGTTTGAAAAATACGTCCTCGATGAAAGACGCAGGGAAAACGGATCGGAAGGGCTTGTTGTCACGTACTGCGCCAACTGCAAGAACAATCTCAACAGGAGCGGCGTCAGGACGGCTCACTATCTGGATCTTTTCATGGGAATGAAAGAAGGCTTTGCGGACGTAAGGACCATAAACGACAGAGATGAAGGAAGAAAACGGATCATGAGTCATTACAGCGGGACGGATGAGAAAAAATCGGGTATCGAGATCATAGCGGACGAAGCTGTCCTGAAAAAGATGGACGATCACAGGATGCTCATGGAGGACGTGGAAGAGGTAATAGGATTCTGCGAAAAGAGCGGGAAAAAAGCAGTGAACGGAGAAACCGGGACATTTACCGGCCACATGCAGGTGGGATACATGACTTACTGGGTGGAATACATGCCTGCCGAAGACGGAAGATATAAGGTAGTAAATGTTTACGGTCACAGGATGAGGATAGTTGAGTGACATGGATAGAAAGCTGATGTGCTATAGCTGCGGGGTGCCGCTGGAAAAAGGCACGGCGAAATTTTCATATCTGGGAAGGGATTTCACAAGCGAGGTGTGGAAGTGTCCCGTATGCGGGCTCGTTTACGTGCCTGAGGAAATGGCGGAAGAGCGAATGAGAAAGGCGGAAGAGATGCTTGAGGGGAAGTGAGAGAGATTTCTATATTCTTTCATGAATAGGTTTATGCCGAATTGCATGAGA
The DNA here is from genome assembly GCA_963929955.1 of Bacillota bacterium. Classification (GTDB taxonomy): domain Bacteria; phylum Bacillota; class Clostridia; order Peptostreptococcales; family Anaerovoracaceae; genus Lentihominibacter. Next base: position 218 of record CAWVKQ010000031.1, on the reverse strand, counting down.
TACTGCATAGGGACATGAATACAATATTTGGAAAGCGCAGGCGGCCTGAGATGAAAACGTTGAAATTTCAATACATAAAAATTTTATGCAAAATTTTCAGAAGTTTGGCACGGCCGTTGCGTTATATATGGGCAGTTTCCGGAAAATCAAAAATACGTTTGATTTGTTACACAAAGGAGGTAATGTAAAATGAAAGCTGCAATAACAGGCGGTGCTGG
>CAWVKQ010000030.1:0-12821 GCA_963929955.1 Bacillota bacterium | reverse complement strand
TGTATGGCAGAGAAGTATTCACCAGTGAGAAAGAGCTTAAGAAGAAAGTAGCGAGACACGAGAAGAAATATAACAGCACAGCGAAGAGGGTATTGGACTTCAAAAGTCCTGATCAGGTAGTAGCGGAGTATTTCTCAAAGTGTAACAAATGTCTTGACAGTTAAGACTATGAGCGACCGCCGGAATGCAGATTTTCTTTGACATGACGCGGTGATCTAGTGTATAATTGCTATTGTCAGTTTCGCGGGCGCCATTAGCTCAATTGGATAGAGTGCCTGACTACGAATCAGTAGGTTGGGGGTTCGAGTCCCTCATGGCGCGCCAGAATCAACGGATAGACCCCTTGGAACCATTGGAATTTCAAGGGGTTTTCTTTACATAAAAAATGCCCGTTGATTTCTCAAAGGGCATATCTTTCATTCAACCGAAGCTGTCCGAGAGTGCCTGGGGCATGATCAGATCACTGCAAGCAGTACGAAGTTCAGGATGAACAGGCCTGTCGCTACCCAGATGATAGGATTTATTTCATTGGCTTTTCTTTTGCAGATCTTTGTGATGCAGTAGAATATAAAGCCTGCGGCTATGCCGTAGGAGATACTGTAGCATATGGCCATGAAAACACCTGCGAAGAACGCGGGAACAGCCTCTTCGAAGTCGTTCCAGTCAATATCTTTAAAGGCTGACATCATCATGATGCCCACAACCACGAGCGCGGGGCCTGTGGCGGCAAACGGTATTGCGCTTACGAAAAAGGAGAGAAAGGCGCTTGCCGCGAAGCAGACGGCGGTGACAACGCTGGTGAGGCCGGTGCGGCCGCCGGCGCCTATACCTGCTGCGCTTTCAACGTATGTAGTGGTGTTGGACGTACCGAACAATGCTCCTATGGACGTCGCGGTGGCATCGGCGAGAAGGGCTCTGTCCATCTTGGAGCTGAAGCCGGAGCCGTTTTCAAGAGCTCTTTCATCCTCTTTGGTGAATATGCCTGCGCGTCGACCGGTGCCTATAAAAGCGCCGATGGTGTCAAAGGTGTCCGAGACACTCATGGCAAATATGGTTATGAGCACGGCAGGTATCTTGGCCGGATCGGAAAAGAGAGAAGGGAATCCCTGCTCGGTAAATATGGCGCAGAATGTGGAAGGAAGCTGACTGCAGGCTTCCGTAAAGCTGACGGATGCAGAGGCGGAAGTGACTCCCATGGGTATGCCTATGAGAGAGGATAGCACGATACCTATGAGTATGGCTCCTTTCACATTGAGTATCAGCAGTGAAACGGTCAGTATGAGCCCTATTATGAAGAGCCAGAATGCCGGCTGATTGAGGGTGGCAAGGGCAGGGACGCCTGAGTCGAATGTGATTATTCCCACATTGAGAAGTCCTATATATGCCACGAATATGCCGATGCCTCCCCCTATAGCGTTCTGAAGGCTCTCAGGGATGGAGGCTATTATATATTTCCTCAGCTTCGTGACAGTGATGGTTACGTTCAGCAGGCCGCAGATGAAGACCATGGCAAGAGCCTGCTGCCAGGTGAAGCCGAGAGTGAAGCAAACGGTGTATACGAAAAAGGCGTTCAATCCCATACCGGGTGCCTGGGCGTACGGGACGTTGGCTACGAGCCCCATGACCAGGGTGCCTATGATAGATGCGATGATGGTGGCGAGAAACACAGCTCCCCACTCCATGCCTGATTCACTCAGAAGCGAGGGGTTTATGGCTATTATGTATGCCATGGCGAAAAATGTCGTTATCCCGCCTATTATCTCCTTTGAGATACTGGTTCCGTTTTCCTTGAGCTTAAAGAATTTCTCCATATGGGTATATCCGCCTTTCTGTTGGGTATATAGGGCACAGGGCCTTTTATTTGTTTCAGGACTCCATTATGACATAATAAGACGGAGCAGTCCACGGATTTTCAACAAAAAATTATCACTGTCTTAACGTAAACGTATTGCAATTACATGTCTGATATGGTAACATAAATCGTTGAAAGATGTACCTGCGGCTTGGTCGGGCGAAACTCCGGCGACGGCTCGGCGGCAGGCGTATAAAAAACAGGAGGAAAGAAAGATGATAACAACAGAGAAAAAGGCAGAGATAATAAAGGAATATCAGCTTAAGGAAGGAGATACGGGTTCTCCTGAGGTGCAGGTGGCGATACTTACCTACAGGATAAACGATCTCAACGAACACCTTAAGATACACAAAAAGGACCACCATTCAAGAAGAGGACTCCTGAAGATGGTCGGACAAAGAAGAAACCTTCTCAATTACCTGAAAGAAAAGGATCTTCAAAGATACAGAGATCTTGTTGCTCGTTTAGGTTTGAGAAAGTAAATCAGGCTTGGAAATTTAGACGGGGCTTTTCAAAAATCCCCGTCTTTATTTATACAAATCGCAAAGTAAGAAAAATAAACAGGAGGTAGTTGTTTATTATGAGGTTTACGGATTACAGGACATTTAAGACAGCCATCGGCGGAAAGCTTCTGGAGCTTGAGATAGGAAAGGTATGCGAGATGGCTAACGGACAGGTCATGGTCAGATACGGGGACACGGTGGTGAATGTTACCGCGGTCGCTTCAAAGGAACCGCGGCCGGATATAGACTTTTTCCCTCTTTCATGCGACTATGAGGAAAAAATGTACGCTGCGGGCAAGATACCGGGCGGATTCATAAAGAGGGAGGGAAGACCGAGCGAAAGGGCGATACTCAATTCGAGGCTCATGGACAGACCTTTGAGACCTCTCTTTCCCAAGGGGTTCTTCAACGATGTACAGGTGATAGCAACGGTAATGTGCGTGGACAACGACGCGCCGTCTGAGATAGCCGCAATGATAGGATCATCAGTTGCTCTTGCCATATCGGATATACCGTGGGACGGGCCTACAGGCTCTGTGCTTATCGGAATGGTAGACGGACAGTTCGTGGTGAACCCTTCTCTCAAACAGAGAGAGGAGAGCAGCATGCACCTGGTGGTGTCGGGAACAAAGGAAGCCATAATGATGGTAGAGGCGGGAGCCAATGAGGTTCCCGAGGAGACCATACTGGATGCCATAATGTTCGCTCACGAAGAGATCAAGAAGATCGTTGAATTCATAGAAGAGATCGTAAAGGAAGTCGGGAAGCCTAAGATGGAGATAGAGCTTTATCAGGTTCCCGAGGATATAGAAAAAGCCGTAAGGCAATACGCTGAAGATAAGATGAGGGCTGCCATCCAGACATTTGACAAAATGGAAAGGCTGGACAACATGGATGCCGTTGAGGCGGAGACAAAGGAGTATTTCGAGGAGATATATCCTGAAAACGGAAAGGATATAGACAATGTGCTCTACGCCATAACGAAGGAGCAGGTAAGAAGCCTCATACTGGACGACGGAATAAGACCTGACAACAGGAAGATGACGGAGATAAGACCGATATGGTGCGAGACCGGACTGCTGCCGAGAACTCACGGATCCGGACTTTTCAAGAGAGGTCAGACCCAGGTGCTCTCCATAGCAACGCTAGGAGCAATGAGCGAGGCTCAGGTCATAGACGGCATAACGGAGCAGACGGAAAAGAGATACATGCATCATTATAACTTCCCTCCTTATTCCGTAGGAGAGGCAAGACCTATAAGAAGCCCGGGAAGAAGGGAGATAGGTCACGGGGCTCTCGCGGAAAGGGCTCTGATACCGGTACTGCCGAGCGTTGAAGACTTCCCGTATGCTATAAGAGTCGTATCGGAGGTGCTTTCATCAAACGGCTCAACGTCACAGGGGTCTGTGTGCGGAAGCTGCCTGGCATTAATGGATGCCGGAGTACCTATAAAGGCGCCTGTAGCAGGTATAGCCATGGGGCTCATAGAGCGCGTGGAAGAGGACGGAAGCAGTAAAATGGCAATACTTTCCGATATACAGGGCATGGAAGATTTTCTGGGAGATATGGACTTCAAGGTGGCGGGAACAGAAAAGGGAGTGACCGCCATACAGATGGACATAAAGGTGCACGGCCTTTCAAAACAGGTCCTCCAGGAGGCTCTCAGTCAGGCCAGAGACGGAAGGATGCATATAATGAGAGAGATGCTCGATGAGATACCTGAGCCTAGGAAGGAGCTTTCACCGTACGCGCCTAGGATAATATCGATGCAGATAGACCCTGATCAGATAAGGACCGTCATAGGACCGGGAGGAAAGACCATAAACAAGATAATCGCCGATACGGGAGTGAAGATAGACATAGACGATACGGGTCTTGTTTATATAGCGGCTCCGGATATGGAGAGCGCGGAAAAGGGCGTAAAGGAAATAGAGCTTCTCATAAAGGATCCTGAGCCGGGCGAGATATATGAAGGAAAGGTAACGAGAGTGATGCCTTTCGGAGCCTTCATAGAGATACTTCCGGGAAAGGAAGGCCTTCTCCACATATCCAAGATGGCCAAGCACAGGGTGGAAAAGGTCGAGGACGTTATGAACGTGGGGGATACCGTAAAGGTAAAGGTCACTGAGATAGATAGCCAGAACAGGATCAATCTTTCGAGAAAAGAGCTTCTGTAGCTGAAAAATATCAGTAAAATATCAGTGATGATACGTATGTAAAGAGCCGCAGCTTTGATGCTGCGGTTTTTCTTTTTTCTCTTTACTTTTACGGCGATAAATGATAGCTTTAGATTGCAGACTTACAAGGGAGGAAAAGCTTTATATGAACGCTTTTATAGCTGTTATGCTGGTATTTGCCGCCATAGGGTTTTTAGACAAGACTTTCGGGCTCAGATGGGGACTTGCGGAATCATTTGACAGAGGGCTCGTTACAATGGGAACCATGGCTGTACCTATGATAGGGGTGTCATGTGCCGGCGTTGAATTCATACAGCGGAACATAGATACCATATCCGAGGCGTGCGGATGGCTCCCCTTTGATCCGTCCCTCATAATAGGGGCTGCCTTTGCCACGGATATGGGAGGCTTTTTCATAGCGGAGCAGATCGCGGGAAACGAACAGGCTCTCATACTGAACGGCATCATACTTTCGGCCCTTCTGGGGCAGATGACATCGTTCCAGCTTCCTCTGTTTCTGGCTGACGGAAGCAGAGACAGCAGGAGAGATATACTTAAGGGATTTATAACGGGAGTGGTGATTATACCGGCCGGCCTCATTACAGCGGGGCTCATGCTGAGAATGGATGCCGGGCTGCTTGCCGCGCAGATCCTGCCTGTGCTGATACTGTGCGCTCTGATCGCTCTTGGACTTTTGAAGTTCCCGTCCCTGATGGTAAGGATATTCGAAGTGTTTGCCAGAGTGATGCAGATAGTCATAGGCATTGCCTTTTTCGTGACAGTGCTGGGAATATTCGTGCCTGCGGCGGCGTATTCGGATATGGAGGCTGTCCATGAAGCCGTTACGATACTTTTCAGGTCAGCGGTAATAATAAGCGGATCACTCGTTCTTTCACAGATAATACTGAAGTTTTTCAGGAACAGGCTGAGAAGGTTCGGGAGGAGACTGGGGATAAACGAGGTCTCGGTCATATCCATGATAATGAATTTCGCCACCTCGCTTGCCATACTGCCGCTTATATCAAAGATGGACAAAAAAGGCAGGATGCTGAACGCTGCCTTCAGTGTCAGCGGAGCGTATATGCTGGGAGGGCAGCTGGGATTCGTATCGAGCGTATCGGAACCGTATACAGTCACTGTATATATAGTGTCAAAGCTCGTATGCGGTATACTGAGCCTGGCGATAATGTATAAGCTTTATGACAGGCTGGAGGGAAAGGACGGAGAGATTGACTGAAAAAAACGAGATAATAAAAACAGCCCGGAAACTTGCGGATGACGGGCTCATAGTGAGATCCTGGGGCAACGTGAGCTGCAGAGCGGGAGGCGGCAGCTTTTTCATAACAGCAAGCGGAAGAGATTACCGATCCATGGGCGAGGATGATATAGCCGAGGTATCTGTTTCGGATCTGAGCTTTAGGGAAGGGGCCGTTCCCTCATCGGAAATGCGTGTCCACAGGGAGGTGTACAGGATAAAGGAGGATGCGGGGTTTGTGATCCATACGCATCAGAGCAACGCATCGGCTGTTTCGGCCATGGGGATACGGGAAGTTATGCTGAAGCAGGGAAGAGCCTTCCCAAGCGGCAAGATCATATGCGCGGATTACGGGCCTTCGGGAAGCGCAGAGCTGGCGGAGGCATGTGCATCGGCTGCTGCCGAAACAGAAGGAAGAGCCGTAATAATGAGGAATCACGGCGCGCTGTGCTGGGGAAGAGATGCGGCGGAAGCGCTTGAAGCCGCGCAGGAGCTGGAAAAACTGTGCGGGGATCATCTTGAGCTTATGGGGATAGAGCAGTGGAAAAAAGAAGAAAAAAACACAGGCGCATACAGGGATGAAGAAGGACGCCTGTGGAACCGGCACCCGGTCGTATTGAAGATCACAGAGGAAAGAGACAGGCTCTGCGCTTATCTCGATGATTTCGCTCAGATAGCCGGAGCTTTTGCGGATATAAAGACAGACCTGAAAGAGGATGACATAAAAACAGCAGAGGAACAGTCAGTCCCTCTGCTGATAAAGGGTATGGGCGCCCTCTGTCAGGCCGCGCGGCCGGAGGATGAGGAGGCGCTGTTCGCAGTCACCGAAAAAAACTGCAGAGCAGCGCTGGCCGGATGGGCAGCCGGAGCAAAGCCGCTGGACAGCCGGAGCTGCATCCTCATGAGGGAAAAGTATGTGAACTCATATTCCCGCCTTTTTAAATGAGAGGCTTGCCTGTCATCTCCTCAGGGACAGGTATATCCATAAGCTTCAGGAGCGTAGGTGCAATGTCGCAGAGCCGCCCTCCGTCCTTGAGAGGAGACGGTGCTTCGGCAATGTGAGTGAGAGGGACCTTGTTCAGGGAATGAGCTGTGACCGTGTTGCCGTCCTTATCGAGCATCACGTCTGCATTGCCGTGATCGGCGGTCAGAAGTATCTGGCCTCCCTGTGAAAGAACTGCATCAACTATTCTCGGAACACACTTGTCGAGAGCCTCTATGGCTGCCACGGCAGCCTCCATAACGCCCGTATGGCCGACCATGTCGGCATTGGCGAAGTTTAAGACTATGAGATCATATTTTTCGCTCTTAACGGCTTCTATGACTTTGTCTGTGACTTCATAGGCGCTCATTTCAGGCTTCATATCGTATGTGGGAACCTTCGGAGAAGGTACCAGTATCCTGTCCTCGTTCCTGCATGGCGCTTCTACTCCGCCGTTGAAGAAGAACGTGACATGGGCGTATTTTTCCGTCTCAGCTATACGAAGCTGTGTGAGCCCGAGATCGGCGACGTATTCTCCGAGCGTGTTTTTCAGCGATTCGGGAGGAAAGGCCAGCTCTACCGCAGGCATTTCGGCATCGTACTGAGTCATGCATATGTAGCATATATCCTTGAGTATCTTTTTTCTTTCAAAGCCGTTAAAGGAGCTGTCGGTAAATGCTCTCGTTATTTCCCTGGCTCTGTCAGGTCTGAAATTGTACATTATGAAGCTGTCTCCGTCAGAGGCGGCCGGAGCGCCGTCTATTACTGTCGGGAGGACGAATTCATCGTTTTCGTCTCTCTCATATGCCTGCCTTACGGCAGATACGCCGCAAGGAGCGTGCACTCCGTCTCCAAGAGTTATTGCGTCGTATGCCTTTTCGACCCTGTCCCATCGTTTGTCTCTGTCCATGGCGTAGTATCTTCCCGATACGGTGGCGATGGAGCCGAGACCTTTTTTCTTCATATGTTCTTCAAGCGCTGTTATATACTTTTCTGCGCACCTCGGAGGAACGTCTCTGCCGTCGAGAAAGCAGTGTACAGCCACTTTTCCTACGCCGTTTTCGGCAGCCATGTCTATGAGGGCAAAAAGGTGATCTATATGGCTGTGAACGCCTCCGTCGGAAAGCAGGCCCATGAGATGGAGAACCGAGTCGTTTTTCTTTACGTGAGAGACGGCTTTCATCAATGCGGGATTCTTAAAAAAGCTCCCGTCCTCAACAGCCTTGGTGATCCTGGTAAGATCCTGGTAAACGATCCTTCCGGCTCCTATATTGAGATGGCCCACCTCTGAATTTCCCATCTGGCCGTCCGGCAGGCCTACGGCAAGCCCACACGCGCTGAGGCTGGTTGTGGGATATTTTGCGAATATGGCATCAAGAGAAGGTTTTTCGGCTGCGGCTATGGCGTTGCCGTAGCTTTCTTCATTGAGCCCGTATCCGTCAAGGATCATGAGCATCGTCGGTCTTGGAAATCTGTTGTTCATATATGTCCCTCCGTTATATAAATACATTGTCATGTGAATCTTTGAACTATGTAATTATAACACACTTTTTGCTATAATAAGATATAGATTGATCCAAAGAAAACGAGGAAGGAACAGACTCATATGCGATGGACTCCCGGTCAGGAAAAGACCATAGAGACGAGAGATAAAAATATACTGGTATCAGCGGCGGCAGGTTCGGGAAAGACGGCTGTCCTCATAGAGAGGATAAAACAGCTTGTGATAAAGGACGGGACCGATATAGACAGGTTCCTCATAACCACATTCACGAACGCCGCGTCTTCCGAGATGAGGGAGAGACTTGAAAAAGCCTTCAGAGACGAAATGGAAAAGGAAGGCTCTGACAGGCAGTTCCTCAAAAGACAGCTCGCTATGCTGCCGAGAGCAAATATAAGCACTTTTCACACATTTGCTCTCGAGGTGATGAAAAGATATTTTTATCTTACTGATCTGGAGCCGGGGTTTTCCATAGGAGACGAGGTGCAGGTGTCCATATTCAAAGACGAGGCGGCTGACGAGCTCATTGAAAGGAGATTCGAAGACGAGCCTGACAAGCTGGGGGACTTTCTGAGGAAATACAGCGGCAGCAGAAGCGAGAAAGGCTTGAAGCGCAGTATAATATCGATATATGACGAGATGAGAAGCATTCCCGAATACATGAGCTGGGCCGAAGAAAGAGCGAAGCTTCTGGGAAGCGATGATCCTGCGGAGCTTCTTGGGATAAACGACGCTGTACGAACGGATGTGACGGAGAAGCTGAGGGAGGCTGCGGGGCTTTACAGGAGGGCCGCGGCGGAATTAAGGGCCGGCGGCGTGGACAGCCTATGGGAAAAGGCTGAGCTTGATGCTGAAAAGACTGAGGCGGCTCTTGCGGAGGCAGAGAAAGGCTGTATGGAAAATACGGCGGAATTTCTAAGATCGCCGGGATTTTCGGTTATGAGGGCCTTAAAGGCGGAACAGGAGGACTATAACAGGATAAAGGACAGGGTGTCAGCTCTCAGAAAACGCGGGAAAAAACTTATTGACGATCTGTTTGAGCGATATTTCAAGAGGTCCTTCGAGGAGCAGATAAACGAGCTGAGAAAGACAGAGGAAGACACATTATATTTTACGGGGCTGATTGAGGAATTCGAGACCATATTCAACCGTAAGAAGAAAGAAAAAAACATGGTGGACTTTGACGATGTGATGCATTATGCCATAAGGATACTTGAGGATCAGACGGCAGCGGGAGAATACAGAGAAAGGTTCGCCTATATATTCATAGACGAGTTTCAGGACAGCAACATGCTTCAGGAGAAGATAGTAGGGAGCATAGCCAGGGAAAACAATGTTTTCATGGTTGGAGATGTGAAGCAGAGCATATATAAATTCAGGCTGGCCGAACCGGAGATATTCAGAAAAAAATACAGGCAGTACAGGGAGGAGGACCGTCAGGACAGCACGGCCATAGATCTAAACGATAATTTCAGAAGCAAGCTCAATATCACTGAAACGGTGAACGCGGTATTTGAAGGGCTCATGGAGGAATATGACGAAAACGCCAGACTGAACTGCAGGACAGAAGTCTCTCATCCGGGATATAAAAGCAGCATCTATCTTATAGAAAAGGGAGCTGAAGAAGAGGCTGAGACGGGAGACGATGCGCATACGGAGGCAGCTCTCGCGGCCAGACTCATAAAGGAGAGACTTGGAGAGGAGATATTCGACGTCAAGAGCGGCGAGACGAGAAATGTCCGCTACAGGGACATGGCCGTACTTTGCAGGAGCAGGTCTGTCATAGGGGAAATGGAGAGGTATCTCAATAATGAGGGCATACCGGCCTATGCGGAAAATACGGGGAGCTATTTTGAGTCAGTGGAGATACAGGTGTTCATGAATCTGCTGAGGATAGTGGACAATACAAGACAGGATATACCTCTCATATCAGCCATGCGTTCCGCTGTATTTGACTTCAGCGTGAGGGAGCTGGCTCAGGTGAGGGCAGAGTTTTCGGACGGGAGCTTTTACGACGGAGTCAGAGCATACGCTGAGTCCGGCGAAGACAGAGAGCTGGCCGACAGGATAAAGGATATGATGGAGAGGATAGCTCACTGGAAAATGCTGAAGAACACCGTGCCCCTCGAAGAGCTGGTGAGAACGCTGCTTTATGATACAGGATACTTTGATTACTGCAGCGGCCTTCCCGTGGGAAAGAGAAGGATAGCAAACCTGAGACTCCTGGTGGAAAAGGCGGCACAGTTCGAAAAAAGCAGTCACAGCGGGCTTTACGGATTCCTGGCGTACGCTGAGGCAATGGACAGGATAAATATGGCTGTGGGAGAGGCAAAGTCCGTTGGAGAAAACGAGGACGTTGTAAGGATCATGACTGTCCATAAGAGCAAGGGGCTGGAATTCCCGATAGTGATACTGGCAGGCGCCGGAAGGACCATAAGACACAGAGGCTCCGGGAAATCGGCGGTAATGCACAAGGATATGGCGATAGCTCTTCCGTTCGCATCAGCGGAGGAACGCTGGTACAGAAAGACTATACTGCAGAAGGCCATAGAAGCAAGGAAGGCTGCGGAGGAGCTTGAAGAGGAGATCAGGATACTGTACGTAGCCATGACGAGAGCAATGGACGAGCTGATAGTGACCGGCTGTGTGAAAGATGCTGAAAGCCTCGATGCGGAGCTTCAGGGGAAGAGATCCTTCCTGGATATGGTATACGGGCCGGCGCTTTCATCGGGAAGCGTGATACATGTAATATCCCAGTCAGAGGATCTGTTTGCTTCTTCGAACGCCTGTGAGGAGAGCGGCGGCGAGGCAGGAGGATATCAGGAAGAGACAGCGGGAGAAGGAGGGAAGGAAGATGAAGAACTGGAGAGGATCATTTCCTTCTCATATCCGTACAGGAGAGACAAGCCTGTGAAATCGAAGTACTCTGTCACGGAGCTCAATTCCATGGGCATAAAGAAAAGATCGGCGGAGCTTCTCTCTTCGCCGGCATTTTCGAGAGATAAAAGATCCCTTACGCCTGCGGAAATAGGCACGGCCGTTCACAGGGTCATGGAACGGCTGGATTTTAAGAGGGCCCTGGATGAAGGAGCGGGATACATAGCCGGCAGGGTGGAGGCGATGGCAGAGGCGGGCATATTGACGGAAGAGGAAAAAGCGGCCGTGGATATTGCCGCCGTAAGCTCATTTTTCGAGGATCCGGTAGGAGCGCGGGCCGCAGAGGCCGGTTTCCTGCGAAAGGAGCAGGAGTTCATAATGGAAAAGGACATAGAGGGAGCCTCCGCCATAGTGCAGGGGGTAATAGACTGCTTTTTTGAAGAGGATGGGAACCTCATACTCATAGACTATAAAAACGGCAGAGCCGCGCAGGGAGAAGAGGATCGCATAAAAGAAAGATACGCGGGACAGATGGAGCTATACAGAGAAGCGCTCGAAGCAGCGAGCGGGAAAAAAGTAAGCGAGTCATACCTGTATCTCTTTGATATAAAAAAATTCGTTGAAATGACATAAAAAATACCAAATAGGTGTTGACATTATTATACGCAGGTGGTACATTTAGATTGTGGTTAGCACTCGTACAATAAGAGTGCTAACAAACGGGAGGCCTAATATGAATCTCAGTGAAAGAAAACTCAAAATATTACAGGCCATAATAGCGGACTTTATCAAAACAGCGGAACCTGTGGGATCCAGGACCATATCCAAAAATTATGACCTGGGAATAAGTCCGGCTACCATAAGAAACGAAATGTCGGATCTGGAGGAAATGGGATATCTCACCCATCCTCATACATCATCGGGCAGGGTGCCTTCAGAGAAGGCATACAGGCTCTATGTAAACGAGATGATGAGAAAACCGGAGCTGACGGAGGCTGAGAAGGACGCCATAGCGGAGAGTCTTCGCAGCAATGTGTCGGAGCTTGAAAACATGGTGCAGAGAGCGGCGCATATACTGTCGGAAATAACTAATCTGACGGCATTCGCCCTTACTCCTGGCAAGGAGAGCGATACGCTGAAATATATAAATCTCCTGCCGGTGGATGATCACACGGTGGTGCTGATGCTGGTATCGAACAGCGGTAAGGTCTCCAACTCGGCCGTAAGGCTGGACAGACCGGCTTCCGAGGATACTTTGAGGATACTTGCCAAGACAATGACATATAATTACAGAGGCAAGACTCTGAGCGAGGCGCTTACTCTGGACATCATAGAAAAGCTCAAGACCGATGCGGAGGCCATGGCCATGTTCGAGAGAAACATAGTGCCAAGCTTTATTAAGACACTTGAGGATATGCTGAACGTAAACCTTTATATGGACGGACTGACAAACATATTCTCTCTTCCGGAATACAATGATCTGGACAAGGCGAAGATGTTCCTCGAGATGGTGAGCAAAAAAGAGGATTTTACAAAGACTCTCATCAATCGTGAAAACGGAGTGATAATAACCATAGGAAACGAGAATGAAGAGGAGCTTATGCAGGACTGCAGCCTCATTACAGCCACATATCATGTGGACGGGAAGATGGTGGGCAAGATCGGAGTCATAGG
>CAWVKQ010000029.1:0-12551 GCA_963929955.1 Bacillota bacterium | reverse complement strand
CGTGGTTATCCCCCTGATAACCTCATTAATCTCTAATCCCAATACCCCTTTTAACAAAAGAGACCTTTTAGGTCTCTTTTGTTTTTGGTATAATGTTTTTATGAAGCATTTACGCAAAACGCAGCATATAGATCCATACAAAAGCAGCGTGTACGACTTTTATTTCGGCTCCATGAAGACAGGAGTGCTGGATATAGAGACAACAGGCCTGAATCCTTCTGTAAACAGATTCATTCTGGGAGGGCTCTACACATTTTCGGAAGGCGCCCTTCACCAGTTTTTGGCTGAAAACAGAGACGAAGAGCAGGAAGCTCTTGCCGGATTCTCCCGCATGCTCGATGAGCTTGACATGGTCATCACGTATAACGGCAGGCACTTTGACATGCCGTTCATGCGAAAGCGGGCATCAAACGCGGCAGGCATCAAGCCGCCTCCTTCTCTTTACAACCTGGATCTGTACCTTGTTTTAAACGGTCATTCTCCTCTCAAGAGATTCGTTCCGAATCTGAGACAGAAAACCGTGGAAAATTACATGGGGCTGTGGAGCAGCAGGGACGATGAAATATCGGGAGCCGAAAGCGTGGAGCTCTACGCCGCCTATGAAAAGACCGGCGACCCCGGCCTTGAAAAAAGCATACTCCTTCACAACAGTGATGATATATTCCAGCTTGCACGCCTTATAAAGGTAATAGGCAAAAGTGACTTTCACAGAGCTATGTTCCATCTGGGCTTCCCGGCGGGGTCTCTCAATGTGGAGAAGATACGTATCGAAAGAGATTTTCTGTCGGTAAGCGGTATCCAGAGGAGCATCGATATGGAATATTCGTGTTTTTCCTTTTACGAGCTTCCCGTTGAAGCCAGATTTTCAAAAAAGACCCGCTCATTCATATTGAAGCTCCCCATCATTCGGGACAGAGGAATGGTGATCGCGGATCTTGAGGCTCTGGATATGGAGTGTTCTCCCTTTGAAAAATATCCTTCCTATGCCAGCGGATTTCTCGTTCTTGAAAGACAGGGCGAAAGGAATTATATGGAGATAAATCATCTGATCAAAGCTTTTACAAAAAATTTTTTAGAAAGGATCATTTAAAATGGAATTTACGGACAGTATCAGAAAAGTAAAAGAAAGCAGCTTCACCGCGGCCTCTCTTCCGGAGGAAACGAGAAACAGCGCTCTCGCAGCCGTAGCCGGGGCTCTTGAGGATCGCAGAGAAGAGATATTTGCCGCCAACGGAAGAGATCTGGTGTTTGCTGAAGAGACGGATCTGCCTGAACCTATAGTAAAAAGGCTGCTGTTTGACGACCACAAGCTCGAAGGCTGCATAAGCGGCATCCGCGACCTCATCGGCCTGGAGGATCCTCTGTTTAAGACGCTTCTTAAGCGGCAGCTCGACGATGGTCTCATTCTCACCAAGACCACATGCCCCATAGGCGTTATAGGCGTCATATTCGAATCAAGGCCCGACGCCCTTGTCCAGATCGCCGCCCTGTGCATAAAAAGCGGCAACTGCGTCATACTGAAGGGCGGAAGCGAAGCAAGAAACAGCAACAGGATACTCTTTGACATAATATACGATGCGGCTTTAAAGGCAGGCATGCCTGAAAACTTCGCGTTTCTCATCGAAGACAGGACTGATATAGACCAGCTGCTCAAATGCCATGATTTCGTCGATCTTCTCATACCGAGAGGATCCAATCAGTTTGTTCAGTACATAATGGATAATTCCAAGATACCCGTAATGGGCCACGCCGACGGCATATGCCACGTATATGTGGATTCAGCTGCGAGCATCGAAAAGGCCATACCTGTGATAATAGACTCAAAAACACAGTATGTGGCTGCCTGCAACGCTGCGGAGACCCTCCTCGTTCACAGGGATATAGCGGACGCTCTCATACCTGCACTGGCAAAGGCCTCAGGCAGCAGCATAAAATACAGAGGAGACGAAAGCTGTGCTTCTCTCATATCCTGCGAACCTGCAACCGATGAAGATTTCAGCACAGAGTATCTCGACTACATACTTTCCGTGAAGGTTGTGGACAGTATAGATGAGGCTGTATCACATATAAACAGATACGGATCCCATCACACGGACTGCATAATAACCGAAGACAGCGCCGCTGCCGATAAATTCCTGTCTCTCGTTGATTCGGCAGGCGTTTATCTCAACTGCTCCACCAGATTCGCCGATGGATTCAGATACGGTTTCGGCGCCGAGGTAGGCATAAGCACCGGCAAGATCCACGCCAGAGGCCCTGTGGGACTTGACGGCCTTGTAACATACAAATACACCCTCAGAGGCAGCGGTCAGATCGTTGCCGACTACGCGGAGGGAAGATCATCATTCAAATTCCGTGATCTTATCTGACAAGTCACGGAAAACGCTTCATATCAGACGCAAAGCGGGGCGGGGTATATTTATCTCAAGCCCCGCTACTGCATCTCTCTGACCTGTACGTTTGAAAGTCCCAGGGACTGTATATCTCCCGAATCATATTTTCTGACGGTTATTTCCCCGTCTTTGAGCTGCTCATATACCGATTCATACTGTGATTCGTCGAGATTTTCGAATCTGCCGTTCTCCATTTCGAGCCATATGCCGTCGTTGGCCGCATTGTAATACACCGTCTCTCCTCCCGGGAATCTGTCGGTTCTGTACAGCTCCAGGGCGTTTTTGATCGCTGTCTTCATGTCCTTTACGGCCGAAGTCATGATGGTGTCTGACATCATGCTCTTGTCCGTCTCATATGCTATGACCTTTTTACCCGTCAGTTCGGCAGCCTCTATCACAGGGCGCTCCACATTCTTTCCGCAGGCGAATATCACTTCTTCTCCCGAATCGTACAGCTCGGATGCCTTTTCAAGGATCTTTTCACGCGGCTCGTCGCCGGAGCTGTAGCTGTAATCGACTGTTACGCTGACGCCGTTTTCACCGGCAGCCCTGTCGGCGCCCTGAAGGAATCCGTATCCGTAATCCATTATAACCGGATTGCGGCTCCCTCCCATGAAGCCCATGACTCTCATTCCTTCCTTGACAGAGCAGTATCCGGCCAGATAACCGGCCTCTTCCGAGGCAAACATTACCGACATGGAGTTCTCCCCGATATCCGTTTTTCCGGACTCACTGTCCGTAGGCGCTGCATCTATCAGTATGAATTTTATATCAGGATACGCATTCTGCGCTTCGTATACCACGCTCTCAAAGGAAGGGCCGTCAGCCACTATCACTCTCGCTCCCTTTGAAGCCGCCGTATCTATGGCTGCCCTGTAGGCGTCTGTGGATGCTTCAGCGGCTTTATAGTATTTATGAGATATGCCCTCGGACGCTCCGAATTCGCTTACGGCTTCCCATGCCACCTCGCTGTATCCTCCGTCCATGAGAAGTCCCGAATCGGTGACCATGGCTATTTCGTAATCCACCTGCTCCTCAGGCTGTTCCGCATCAGGCGTACCACACGCTGTCAGTCCCGCTGCCATAAGCAGCGATAAGACTATGGCTGTAAATTTTTTCATTATATAATGCTCCTTCCTAGTAAAGCTCCGGCCTTCTGTGTTTGAGCAGCGGAAGCTGCTCTCTTACAGAGTCTTCATAATCCAGGTCAATGTCGCCGTATACGATCTGCTCTTTCTCGTCTCCGTGAGCTATGAAATCTCCCCACGGACCGGCTATACATGAATTGCCGTATGCTACATACGGGCCGTTTTCATCTCTTGCCGGTGAATTGGCCGCAAAGTACACCTGATTGTCCAGCGCCCTTGCGCGCATCGTCAGATCCCAGTGCGCAGGTCCCGTTGTCATGTTGAATGCTGCCGGGAGCACTATGAGTTTTGCTCCTTCAAGAGCCATTTTGCGGAACCACTCGGGGAATCTGACATCATAGCATATGGCTACTCCCACCTTGCAAAACTCCGTATCTATGACAGTCATGTCCTCCCCTGCCGTCAGAGTCTCGGATTCCATGAATCTTATACCGTCCCTGACGTCTATATCAAAGAGATGCACCTTTCTGTGCTTGCCTATTATATTGCCCCTCCTGTCAAAGGAAAACGAGGTGTTATATATTTTTCCGCCGTCCTCTTCAGGTATTGATCCGCCTATGAGGTAAACTCCGAGATAGGCTGCAAGCCTCGAAAGGAACTCCACTGTCCGTCCGTCCTCCCGTTCGGCATACCGGGCGAAATACTCGTTGGAATAAGGGCAGTTCCACATTTCAGGCAGCGATATTATCTCCGCGCCCTCTGCTGCGGCCTCCTTTACGTGAGCCTCTGCGTTTTCCATGCTCTCTTTTTTGTCAAAAGAGCCCTTGATCTGGCACAGTCCTATCTTAAACATCCTCTTCCTCCTTTTTCTTCAGAGCGCCTATGAACCTTCTGGTTATTCTGGCGGTAAGACCCCATATCACCCTGCCGTCTATATCGTACACAGGCACTATGGCACGCCCTTTACGCCAGTTGTACTCTTTGCCCCCCGTTACCTTTTCATACGGAAAATCTCCCGGTATTCTCGGTATGACCTCCGTATTGTATATTTCAGGCTCCGTGTCCATGAGCCTGTCTATGGAAACGAAAAAAACCTCTTCCACCTCATCCGGGTTGAGCTTTATATCTTTGAGAGCGGACTCCTCCACTATTCCCAGATAGCAGTACATGGCAAAGTTGCTGTATGTGTATATAGTATCGAGTCGGTTTACTATCCTTATACTTTCAGGATCTATTCCAACTTCCTCGAATGTCTCCCGTACAGCGCACTCTTCCGCTGTTTCTCCATCTTCCATCTCGCCTCCGGGAAAGCATATCTCTCCCGGCTGTCTCACCATATGCTTTGCCCGCAGCTCGTACATGAGCCAGAGTTTTCCCTCGCGTTCCACGACAGGAACAAGCACCGAAAAAAATCTGAAGCCTTCCTCAGCTCCCGGCCTCCTGTCTTTGAAGGTCCTCTCAATGTCCTGTATTTTCAAATCTTTTTTTGATCTCATTATCTTTCCTCTGATAATTTATGTTCATATATGAGGTAAGCAGTATCAGTCCTATGCCCGCATATGTGTTCCACAGTATGGTCTCCTTAAGGAATATCACCGCCATTACAGGCGCTATGACCGTCTTGAGAAAAAATGCGAACGAGCCTGTTGTGGCGTCGGAAAGCTTTATGGCCGTAAAGTACGAAAAGTACCCCAGTCCCGTAACAAATATACCCACGTAAAGGACAAGAGGCAGGTTTTCCACTACTCCCGCTGTTACCGGCTTTCCCATTATAAGTATTATTATAAGCAGTATAAGTGAACCCAGTATGAAGCTTATGCTGGTCTGCGCCATTATACCCATTTTCTGCACGCTTATTTTGCCTTCAACAGTGTAGAGGCCGAAGAATATCGTTGCCAGAAGCATGGATACTATACCCAGCACCGTGTTTCCCTCCTGAACGTCCCACGGTCTTATCATGAATACTATACCTGCGAGCGCTATGGCTAGGACTATGACTCTGTGTCTGTTCATCTTCTCGTCTGTGAGAAGATGGGCGAAAACCATGGTGAACATGGGATTTATCGACATGAGGACCGCTGCTGTCGAAGCGTTGGAGTTCGTTACTCCCACCTGGAAAAACACCATGCTTATGGGTATTCCCAGCGTTCCCACTCCCGCCAGGATCAATATATCCTTTAATGTCAGCCTTATGTGATTCTTCCTCAGTTCAAAGACCGCAAACGGCAGGAGAAGCAGACCTCCCACAGCGAATCTTATGAATGTGAGCTGAAAAGGATCCAGGTCGTTTCCGGCCACCTTGCACGCCACTTCCATGGTGCCGAAGAGGAATGCTGTCAGTACTACAAAAAAATAAGCTTTTTTCATAAATGTCACTTCCTGAAACAGATTTACTGTTTTATTATATCATAAAAAGCCGTCGGTTTTCAGCATCAAAAAAGGCGGCCGAGCCGCCCGGCATTTCATGCCACTGTAACATATGTCAGTTCACGTTTTTCGTTTAAGGTGAAATTAATTCAGAATCTCGCACCCCGAAAAATCGACCCCTATCATCTCTTCCTTCTCCGCGCTTATGCTTACTACGAAATCCAGAGCGTATTTGTCTGATATCTTCTTGAGTCTTTCGATAAATACGGGGAGATCTCCGAGAGATACGTCCGCATGCTTCAGTATGCTGTCTATGAATATTATCTCAAGGTCATTGTCGCAGCTTATCATACCGTAGATGAAGCCTATATATTCATCTATATTGGTTATATCGTCAAAATCATCTGTGGATATGACGCGTATTTTATGTCTCAGTTCATACATGAGCCTGTGATCTTTGTTTATGAATATTATGCTTCCCTTGATGCTGTCTACTTCCTTGTTCGCAAGCTCCACCATCTGATTCGTCTTCCCGCTGCCCTTATGGCCTATGATCAATTTCACCATATCTAACGCCCTCCTCAATATGACATATATTTGCATTTATATTAAATACAATTATACACTATGTGGTTATGGAGGGCAACCAAAATCAATATATTGTCCTCACCTGATTTTACCCGTTCTCCTTCTCTTTGAGGCGCAGCTGGCCGCAGGCTCCGTCGATGTTCACACCCAGCTCTCTCCTCACTGTTGCGGCTATGCCTGAGGCCTCAAGTTCCCCGGCGATCTCAACCGCTCTCTTCCTTCCGCTGCCCCAAAGCCCGGTTTCATCCACCCTGTTGAGAGGTATGAGGTTGACATGGCAGTTTATGCTTCCGAGGCTTTTTTTCATAAGCTCAACGTCCCCTTCGGTATCGTTTTTTCCCTTTATGAGAGCGTACTCAAATGTTATTCTCCGCCCTGTCCTCTCTGTATATGCGCGCGCGGCTTCCAGGAGCCGCTTAAGAGGATATGCCCTGTTCACAGGCATTATCCTGCTCCTCTCCTCGTCTCTGAGGCTGTGGAGAGAGACAGCCAGATTGACCTGGGGAAAATCCTCCGAAAATCTCTCCATGACCGGAATTATACCGCATGTGGATACGGTCATGTTCCTGTAGCTCATATTCCTTCCGTCCGGGTGATGAAGGATGCGCAGGAACGTACTTAAGCTGTCGTAATTGTCAAAGGGTTCTCCTGTCCCCATGACGACCAGATGATTTATCCTCTCGCCTGTAGCTCTTTCCGCTTCATAGATCTGATCCGTCATCTCGCCTGCCCTGAGGTTTCTGGCAAGTCCCCTGAGAGAAGAGGCGCAGAAGGCGCATCCCATCCTGCAGCCCGCCTGTGACGATACGCAAAGCGAATTGCCGTATCGATATTTCATGAACACGCCTTCCACGGAATTGCCGTCCTCAAGGCCGAAAAGAAACTTTCTCGTTCCGTCCGCCTTGTCCTGCTGCTCCCTTAAGACGTTCACTCCTCCCACATACGCGGTCTGCCCCAGTTTTTCTCTCAGCTTCATCGAAAAGTCAGTCATGCGGTCAAAGCTTTTCTCACCTTTGTTTATCCACTTAAAAAGCTGTCTGCCGCGGAAGGGCGCTTCTCCCAAATCCGCGGCAAACCTCTCAAGCTCTTTTAATGTAAGTCCCTGAAGATCTTTTCTTTCTCCCATGCTTCTTCCTCATCTGAAGATGCTCTTTCTCTTCTTTTTCCTGGCATGATCCTTCTTCTGCCCGAAATGCGCCTTCCAGCCCGGATGCTTGACGTCGAGATAGGCATCTATGCATATCCAGTCGTTTTCGGGGTTCTCGGAAGCTATGCCGGGATAAAAATGTTCGACATATTCCTCTACCAGTATCCTGGCAAGATCAGGCAGTCTTCCTCTTCCCGAAGGATCGTAGACCCTGTTCAGCATAGTCTCCACCTTCTCCGTCTCCTCCGTGTCCTCATCGGCAAAGACAGTCTCTCCGTAGCCTTCAAGCAGGTTCATTATGTCCTCGGGATCCATACCGAATTTTATTGCCAGGTAATCTATATCCCTTCCCACGACGACATAAAGATCGAATATGGCCGTATGATCCTTAAGGCTTCTCGAGGCTATGCGCCTTAAATTCTCAATAGATGTACTCATACCCTACACTCTTTCCACATCAAGACCTGTAGCGTGTCCGTTTATATCGGCGCTGCCGAGATCACCGGCCTCCTGTATGGATACCGCAAGGGTCTCCTTCATTATATAGTCTCTGTATTCTTCCACAGCCGCCTTCACGTCCTCATCTGCGTCTATCATTATGCGGATATTATCCATCATCTCGTAATCCTTCTGCTTTCTCATCTGCTGTATCTTCGATATCAGCTCTCTGGCCAGCCCCTCCCTTGCAAGCTCAGGAGTGATCACAGTATCCAGTATGGTGAAGACGTTGTTTTCCATGGCAACGGCAAAGCCTTCCTTTGCTGTTATCTTCACGTCCACCATATCCTTTGATATCTCAACAGGCTCTCCGCCTATATCCATGGTTATCTTCCCCTCTGACTCGAGCCTTGATACGGTCTCCGCCGGTTCGGCCGCCGCAAGGGCCTGTCCGAAAGCTTTTATATTCTTGCCGAGCACAGGGCCCGCAACCTTGAAATTAGGCTTGAGAGTATAATTCATATACTCGTCAAGATTATTTTCAAATATCACTTTCTTTATATTGAGCTCTTCCATCATGAGAGGCGCGAGATCGCCTATCACGGACTCGTATTTCCCGTCTACCAGCATACTTGAAAGCGGCTGTCTCACCTTTATCCTTTCTTTTTCCCTTTTTCCTCTGCCGAGTCCTACCAGATCTCTTACAAGGTCCATCCTCTCTTCCGTTTTCTCATCTATGAGGGTCTCGTCAGCCTCAGGGAAGAAGGAAAGGTGTACTGACTCTTCCCCTGTCAGGTTCTGATACATCTCGTCCGAGATAAACGGAGCGAAAGGAGCGGCAAGCTGTGAAACCCCCACAAGCACTTCGTATGTGGTGGCATATACGGACTTCTTGTCATCGTTCATCTCCTCGCCCCAGAACCTTCTCCTGGCTCTTCTTATATACCAGTTCGAAAGATCCTCTGTTACGAATTCCTGTATCTTTCTTACGGACTTCATGTGATCATACCTGTCCATATCCTCTGTGACTTCCCTGATGAGCCTGTTGTACTTGGATATTATCCATCTGTCAAGCTCCGGTCTCGCCTCATAAGGAACGTTCAGTGACTGAGGCTCCAGTTTGTCCTGATTGGAATAAAGGGCGAAGAAATTATATACGTTCTTCAGCGTGCCGAAGAATTTGCTCACTATCTCTATGAGGCCCTCTTCATCGAATTTCGTAGGAGACCAGGCAGGCGATACGTGGAGCAGGTACCATCTTGTGGCGTCAGCGCCGTATTTATCGAACAGCTCAAAAGGATCGACTGTGTTTCCCTTTGATTTGCTCATCTTCTTTCCGTTCTTATCGAGTATGAGATCGTTTACCAGCACGTTTTTATAAGGAGCCCTGCCCTTTATGAATGTGGATATCGCCATGAGAGAATAGAACCATCCTCTCGTCTGATCTATACCCTCGCATATGAAATCCGCAGGGAAAAGTTCCTCATCGAAGTTTTCGCTGTTTTCAAAAGGATAATGCTGCTGCGCGAACGGCATCGCTCCGCTGTCGAACCAGCAGTCCATGACCTCAGGTATCCTGCTCATGGTCTTTCCGCAGACAGGACACTTTATATGGACGTCGTCCACATACGGTCTGTGGAGCTCTATGTTATCGTCTATATCCTCTATGGCCTTTTCCGCCAGCTCTGCTCTGCTGCCTATGCATTCAAGATGGCCGCACTCGCATCTCCATACAGGGATAGGCGTTCCCCAGTACCTGTTTCTTGATATTGCCCAGTCGTTGACATTTTCGAGCCAGTTGCCGAACCTCTTCTCCCCTACGAAATCAGGGAACCAGTTGACAGTGTTGTTGTTGGCTACGAGCTGATCCTTCAGCTTTGTCATCTCTATATACCAGCTCGGCTTGGCGTAATATATGAGAGGCGTGCCGCATCTCCAGCAGTGAGGATAATTGTGGACCATCTTTTCCTTGGCGAATATCTTGTTTTCTCCTGCAAGCCACTTTATTATATCCACATCAAGTCCGTCCTCCATGACGAACCTTCCCGCCCATGGAGTCTCTGTATATTTTCCCTGCTCGTCCACAGGATTTACCACAGGCAGGTCATATCTTCTTCCTGTATTATAGTCGTCCTCACCAAAGGCCGGCGCGGTATGTACTATACCTGTGCCGTCTTCTATCGTGACGTAATCGGCGCATGTTACGAAAAAGGCATCCTTGTCCGGTCTGATGAAAGGCATGAGCTGTTCATACCTGATATACTCAAGATCTTTTCCCTTCATCTCCTCAAGCACCCGGTAGTTTCCTGCTCCCAGAACTTTGTCAGCAAGGACTTTTGCCACATAGAACACGCTGCCCTCTTCATCTCCCGCAGTCATCTTCACCTTTACGTAATCTATATCAGGACCTACTGTCAGGGATACGTTCGAAGCAAGAGTCCACGGAGTCGTTGTCCATGCGAGGAAATACTCGTCAGCGTCCTTTCTCTTGAACTTGGCGGTTATGGTATTTACCTTCACCTCTTTATATCCCTGCGCCACCTCGTGAGAAGCCAGACCTGTTCCGCATCTCGGGCAGTAAGGCAGTATCTTGTGTCCCTCATATACGAGTCCCGCTTTGAAGAATTCCTTTATTATCCACCACAGAGACTCCACGTAATCGTTGTCGAGAGTTATATAAGGATGATCCAGATCTATAAGATATCCCATCCTCTTAGTCATCTCTCTCCACATGCTTTCATATGTGAATACGGATTCCCTGCACTTCTCATTGAATTCTTTTATCCCGTATTTTTCTATATCCTGCTTGCCGCTCATGTTGAGCTGCTTCTCGACTTCTATCTCAACAGGCAGTCCGTGAGTGTCCCATCCTGCCTTTCTCTTTACCGCATAGCCTCTCATCGTCTTATATCTGCATACTGAATCCTTGAGAGTCCTGGCTATGACGTGATGTATCCCCGGCCTTCCGTTGGCCGTAGGAGGGCCTTCATAAAATATAAAGGAAGGCATTCCTTCTCTCGTGCTTATGCATTTACCCAGCAGATCTTCCTTTTCCCAGCTTTCCGCCTGTTCCATCTGAAGCTGGGCTATAGGCTTTTCAGATAAATTCTTTATCATCTTGATTCTCCCCTTTACAGTGAATTTGTCCGTACAAAACGAAACGCCCCCAACAAACTGTTAGGGACGATTATAAACCGCGGTACCACCCTAGTTATGGGACCATCATCCCATCTCTCTTAAAGTGTCCGGCTCGGAAGTGATCTTCACGTACCGCTTCACCGGCATCCTCTCAGCACCCGGACGCCTCTCTGTAAGGTTATTACGCGGAGCTACTGTCTTCGTCACAGCCGCGATATTTACTTTTCATACTCTGTCATTCTATATGCTGCGCCTTGAAAAGTCAAGGGATTTTGAGCTGTTTTGCATCTTCACTCACGCGCTCCCGTAACATCGTCCATCGTATACTCTCCCGCTTCACATCCGGCCAGAAAAACAGCGGCGTCACAGGCTCCCAGAGCGTAGCATCCCCAGTCATAGGCGTCGTGGGATATCTCCATCCTCTCTCCCATACATCCGAATACGACTCGGTGGGTGCTCGGAGTATTGCCGGATCTCAGAGAATGGAACTTTATATCGTCGTATTCCTTATCAGCCGTCCCGGCCATCTCAGCGGCCATCTCTATAGCTGTTCCGCTTGGGGCATCCTTCTTGTCAGCGCTGTGCATCTCTATTATGTCTATGCCGCATCTTTCCCCCAGCCTCACGGCCGCTTCACCCAGAAGCTTTTTCATTACGCTCACCACATAGGATGTATTGGCGGCCTTCATCACGGCTATGTCTCTGCCTGCCTCTGAAAAACGCTCCGACTGAGCAGGCGTAAAGCCTGTGGTCCCGCATATGAGCGCTTTGCCGTGACGTCTGCAGCTTTCAAGCACTCTCATGGAAAGCTCTACTGTTGAGAAATCTATGACTGCATCGCATCCTTCTATGATGTCTTCTATATCATCATAGACCACAGCTCCCGCCTTTTTCCCAAGGCCCGCCGCTTCACCGGCATCCATGCCTATATAATCTCTGCCCGGCGTTCCCACAGCGCCTGTTATCTCCATGTCGTCGCGCTCAAGCGCGGCTTTTATTATAAGGCTCCCCATATGCCCTCTCGGAGCAGTTACGACCGTTTTTATCATTTTTTCCTCCTTGTATATTGAACTCATAGGGAAGTTCTTAACATTTTCCTTTCTTAGAATTTCTCTATATAATTCTGTGTAGACGCTGTGGATTAGTTTTACCTCCTACAGCAGCACCCTATTGCTGACTGTTTTCTTTTAAGGCTCTAACCACAGCTCTATGTCTAGGTGTTAATGAGTTAGATAACGCATGACGTTTTATATACAGCAAGGATACATTCGGCATAGAGTACTGCGGATACACAGCGTCATAAGCTATTTCCATATCACCAAAGGAGGTTTTCTATGCTCTATATCGGTATCGACGTTGCCAAATCCAAACACGATTGCTTCATCATTGATT
>CAWVKQ010000028.1:0-9569 GCA_963929955.1 Bacillota bacterium | reverse complement strand
TCAGTGGTTTCGGAAATGAAACACTCATTATATGTATCCCCCTCTGTTGATTTTTACTATATGCGAAAATCAGAGGGGAAGTGCCTGACCTCAGGAAAAGAGCATGGTCCTATTTTTTCTCAAAGGACAGGCAGTCGGTGCACGCATCCTTGGACGGATTGCATTCATGTGTCCCTACTGTTATACAGTCGAGTGAACAGTAGTTGGACGTGCCGGCATGGTGCTGACAGCTGCCGACTGTGCATTTTATGCTTTTGTTGATATCCATTGTGTCACCTCCAGAATGTTTTAAATAAGCATACGTTGTTAGTATTGCCCGTAATGAGAAAATTATTTAAGCATGAAGTGCGGAAAGCTGTTGTTGCAAATATGTAAAAATATGGTAAAATTAACTTGAATATAATGGCACCGTTTAAAGTAAATATATAAAGGGAAAAGGGGAAATAATGAATATCAGGAAACTGCCGGCCAGCGAAAGGCCGAGGGAAAAGCTGCTGCGGGAAGGAAAGGAAGCGCTTTCCACTTCAGAGGTACTGGCAATACTGATAGGAAGCGGGACGAAAGAAAGCTCTGCCATGGAGCTGGCTGCGGAGATACTGTCCATGGAGGGAAACGGGCTGGGATTTCTCGCGGAATGCAGGCCTGAGGAGCTGAGCGCCGTGAAGGGCATAGGAGAAGCAAAAGCCTGCAATATTCTGGCTGCCGTAGAGCTTGGGAGAAGGATAGCATCGGGCCGCGGCACAGAGCGGCCTGTTATAACCAGCGCCGCGGATATAGCGGGAATGTTCATGGAGAGGATGAGATACTACAGGAAGGAGCATTTTATAAGCCTCATGATAAACGCCAAGGGCCATATAATAGAGGAGACACTGGTATCTGTGGGAGATCTCTGCTCCAGCACGACACACCCGAGAGAGGTGTTTGTGGAAGCTGTGCGAAGGAGCGCCGGCTCGGTTGTATTTTTACATAATCATCCTTCAGGGGATCCGGAACCGAGCGATATGGATATATCGACCACAAAAAGGCTCATAGAGGCCGGAAAGATCCTGGGAATACCGGTCCTCGATCACATTGTTATAGGAGACGGAAAATATGTGAGCATGAAGGGGAAAGGAATGATCTGAAGCTTCTGCCTTAAAGCAGGAGACTAAGGGCTTGGAACAGTGATCGGAAAAGACGGACCTTATGAAAAAAAGAAAAGACCCAGACATGCCATGGTAGCGGCGATCCTGGGAGCTCTCGGACTTCTGCTGAGTCTCAGGCTGTTTTTTCTCACTGTGGTGCAGAACGAAAAATGGCAGGGATATGCCGATGATGTTTCGCTGAGAGCCGTATACGAGACTGCGCCAAGAGGAGACATACTCGACAGGAACGGCGAGGTGATAGCCACCAGCAGGCCTGTGTATTCGGTAAATGTAAGCAGGCTGGACATTACCCGGGAAAAGGCTCTTAAAAGCGTTGACGCGGCTGAGGATATTCTGAAGCAGAGAGGCGAAAAAATATCAATGACGGCAGATGAGGCAAAGGAGGAGTTTTCACAAAAAGGATACGGATCCTATATGCCGCTCGTACTCGCGGAGGAGGTATCAGGGGAGACGGCGGATGAGATAATGGAGAAAAAGCTTCCGGGAATACAGATCTCGGTGGATTACGTAAGGTATTATCCAAAAGGTGCGTTCGCCTCTCATGTGATAGGATATATGGGGCGCATATCCGAAGATGAGACAGAGGAGTTCGTGGAAGACAAGGGATACAGAGCCGATGTTCTCATAGGGAAGGAGGGCCTGGAAAGGGCGTATGAAACCAGCCTGAGAGGAGAGGACGGAGTGAGCCGGCTTCAGGTGGATTCTTCGGGAAACCCGAGGAAAATCCTTGAGAGGAGTAAGGCGGCAAAGGGAAAGGATCTCACGATCACGATAGATTCGGATCTGCAGGAGACTGCTGAGGAAGCCCTTGAGCAGGCAGTGAGAGAAGCGTCCCGCGGAGGGAGCTTCAGGAGCAGGTACGGAGACTGCCGCATGACTTACGCTGAGAATGCAGGCTCGGCCGCTGCCGTGGCCATTGAAGTAAAAAGCGGTGAGGTACTGGCCATGGCCAGCTTTCCCGATTTTGATCCGAATGATTTTGCCGTATCCATAAGCGAGGAAAAGTGGGATTCGCTGCAGGCTGTGAATCCGGATGATCCTCTGAGCCCGTCGCCTCTTTATAATGTCGCTGCAATGACTGCCGTTCAGCCGGGATCTGCCTTTAAGCCGGTCACGGCTCTGGCTGCCCTGGGCTGCGGACTTGACGGGAGCAGATATCTCTATGACGGAGGGGCAGTCAGTCTGGGAGACAGGACATTCGGCTGCCTTCTCTGGAACGAGAGCGGTGAAAGCCATGGATACGTGGATCTTGATGAAGCCATGGCAGTATCGTGCAATTACTATTTTTACGATATAGCGGCAGGAAGGGATTTTGCATCGGGAGAGTCTCTCGGCTATGAGAAGAAAATAGACAGTGATGTTATAAACAGATATGCCAGAGGTCTCGGTCTGGGAGAAAAAACAGGAATCCAGATACCTGAAAGCAGCGGCACGCTTCCGACGGAGGAATTGAAAAGGGAGGGGGTAAAAACAGCCCTGAGGAATCATCTTCTGGCCGCATCCGAGGAGTATTTTGACAGGGATATACTGAAAAAAAGAAAAAAGCTCAGAAAAGAGATAGAAAAAATAGTGAATTGGGCAGATAAGGACTTGACTTTAGATGAAATAATAGGCAAACTAAAAAGAAGAGAATTTATCAAAAAAAGTAAAGTTAAAGAGCTGGCCCGTCTGTGCAAATACGATTACTTCGATCAGGCGGACTGGTCACTGGGGGATACATTCAACGCAGCCATAGGTCAGGGGGACAATGCCTATACCACTCTTCAGATGGCATGCTATATGGCGGCTCTGGGAAACGGCGGCCACAGAGTCGAAGCCACGCTTGTAAGCGAAAAAGAAGGAGCAGGGGAAGGGGATACTGAAAAATCCAGGGAATCAGCGGTTTCGACCGAAAAGGATATAGATAAAATAACAGAGGCCATGACAGAGGTGACGGAAAACGAAAGGGGATCCCTTTACGGCACCTTTGCTTCGTTTCCCTATAAGGTGGCGGCAAAGTCCGGAACAGCTCAGAGAGCCGGCAAGATAAGCACGGGAGACGAAAGGGAATATATAAGACGTCATCTTCATCTCATAGCTCCCGGCGTATCGCTTTCCGAGGCGGAGGAGGAAGCCGAAAGACTCATGGAAGAGTATCCGGATCTTTACAGTGACGAAGATACGGCCCTGCGAAGGGCAGTGATAAACTGCAGCGACGGCAGGATAGATGCAGAAGACATAGACATGTATAAGGAAAGCTACGACAGTTTCGCGTGGACAGTGGCTCTGGCACCGGCAGAGGATTCGGAGATAGCGGTGGCGGTAATGATGGTGCAGGGAAAGACCTCATCCAACGCGGCGCCTGTAGCGAGAGAGATAATAGGAAAATACGGAGAAAACGCAGAATGGGAAGAGTGATTTTGATTTCATCTGGAAAGGGCGGTACCGGCAAGACCATGTTCACGGTCAATATGGGGACTGTACTGGCGGAAAGCGGGAGCAGGGTGCTCCTTGTGGATATGGATATGGGCCTGAGAAATATGGACATATACCTTGGGATGGAGAATAAGGTAGTCTACAATATAATGGATGTCATCTCAGGCGTATGCAGGATAAAAAAAGCCATGCTGAGGGTGCCGGCCGTTGACAGGCTGTATTTTATGGCCGCAGCCCCCAGGAGGGATGACAGAGACATCACTCCTCTGCATATGGAGGTCCTCTGCGGAAAGCTCAAAAGCTACTTTGATTATATAATAATCGATTCGCCTGCAGGTATCGGAGACATACTGGATACAGCCATGGCTCCGGCTGATAAAGGCGTTATAGTGACGGAGCCTGAGGGCGCGTCCCTAAGGGATGCAGACATAACGCAGAGATATCTGACAGACGGCGGTCTTACGGATACGTGTTTTGTTGTGAACAAGGTAAAGGTGGAGCTTATGAGGACAGGCCTTGTGCCCGGACTCGGAGAGATAGCAGCGATGCTGAAAGCTCCTGTGGCGGGGATGATACAGGATGACGACAACATACATATATCAACAAACAAAGGCATCCCCATAGTGTGCAAAAAAGGGACCTACATAGAAAAAAACTTCAGAGATATCACTGACAGTATACTGAACGGATAAGATCACGGGCGGCCGGCGGAAGCAGTCAGAGCTTCTGGCGGCCGCTTATACTGAGCAGCAGCCCGACTCCGGTCATGGAGGCTGCCATGGAAGTGCCGCCGTAGCTGAGAAACGGAAGGGTTATGCCTGTGACCGGCATGAGACCCATGGTCATGGCTATGTTTTCGAAGGCCTGAAAAAAGAACATGCCGACGAGCCCTGCGCCAAGAAGAGCGCCGTAAAGATCCCTTGCGTACACAGCGGCTTTGAGAGAGCTGTATATGAAAAAGGCAAAGACGAGGAGAAGAGCCATTCCGCCGACAAAGCCCACCTCCTCAACAAGGGCGGCGAATATGAAGTCCGATTCCGGAACAGGCAGAAATCCCAGCGCTTTGTGGCTTCCTTCAAGGTATCCTTTGCCGAGGAAGCCTCCGGAGCCTATGGCTGTCTTGGAGTTCCACACCTGATAATTACCCGGAAGATCCAGATCCTCCGGATTTAAAAACGCGTCTATCCGCTCTTTCTGATAATCCGCCATGAAAAAATAAAACATGGGAAGCAGCGCAAGAAGCGAAAGAGCGGCCCTCCCCATTATCCTGAGATCGAGACCCGAACAGAACACCATGAATATCCATATGGCGCAGAATACACATCCGCTTCCAAAGTCCTCCTTGGCTACTATAAGTATGAATGGAGATGCGTACAGGGCCGCGGACAGGACTCCCTTTATACCTGACAGAGAGCTGCTGTGCCTTGAAAGATATGATGCCATCACCATTATGAATGTTATCTTCACTATTTCCGAGGGCTGAAGAGTTGTTACGCCTATGTCTATCCATGAACGTGAACCGTAAAATGAGGTCCCCAGTCCCGGGATATATACCGAAAGAAGCAGTATGAGGCTTAAAATATATATGTGCTTTTCCAGGTGCATAAAATATCTGTAGCCCAGAGCCAGTACGCAAAGCGCTATAAGCAGCCCCAGCATCAGGGCTACAGACTGTATCAAAACTTCCCTGGAAAGGAAAGTGTCATTGCTGTGAGCTATGCTCACAAGAGCTCCGATGCCTGTGAAGGACAGGAGCAGGGCGGCTAACAGTATCTTGAGATCGCAGGACTGTATCATGTAGTAAATTTTGTACATCATTGACCTCCAATTCCTTGACTGATTAGCCAAAAAAGTCTATAATGATATTGTGTGCTTTTAAATAAAAATTATTACTTTATATGCAATATTTAATATTTACAAGTAACTCGAATTTGATTATAAAATCTGAAAACTGAAGAAAAGGAGGGACAGCTATATGCCACAGATCGTTATAGCGGTTATTGTTGCGCTCGTGGCACTCGTAGTAGGGCTGCTGGCTGGATATATATTAAGAAAATCCATTGGCGAGAAGACTATAGGAAACGCGGAACAAAAGGCTAAAAATCTTATACTGGATGCCGAAAACAGGGCTGAGACTCTTAAAAAGGAGATGGTTCTGGAGGCGAAGGAAGAGGCTCACAGACAGAGGAGCGATCTTGAGAAGGAAATAAGAGAGAGAAGGAACGAGATACAGAAGTCCGAAAGGAGACTGATACAGAAGGAAGAATCCATAGACAGAAAGCTTGAAAATATTGAAAAGAAGGAAGAAAGCATAACAAACAAAGAGAGAAGCATCACGAACAAACAGCATGAGATGGACAACCTGCTCAAAAAGCAGCTTGAGGAGCTAGAAAAAATATCGGGTTATTCCATTGATGAAGCAAAGGACATAATACTGAGAAAGGTAGAGAGAGAAGCGAGAAGCGATGCGGCGGCTCTCTACAAGGAGATCGAGAGCAAGGCAAAGGAGGACGCCGATAAAAAGGCAAAGGAAATAATCACGGGGGCCATCCAGAGGTGCGCTGCGGATCATGTGGCAGAGTCGACGGTTTCCGTTGTGCCGCTTCCCAACGATGAGATGAAGGGAAGGATAATAGGCCGCGAGGGAAGGAACATAAGAGCAATAGAGACGCTGACGGGAATAGATCTCATAATAGACGATACGCCTGAGGCAGTCATACTTTCGGGCTTTGATCCCGTAAGGAGGGAGATAGCCAGACTTTCTCTCGAAAAGCTCATAGTTGACGGAAGGATACATCCTGCCAGAATAGAGGAAATGGTGGAAAAATCCGAAAGAGAGGTCAACGCCATAATCAAGGAGGAAGGCGAACAGGCCACATTCGAGGTGGGCATACACAACCTTCATCCTGAGCTTGTAAAGCTTCTGGGAAGGCTGAAATACAGGACATCATACGGACAGAACGTACTGAAGCACTCTGTGGAGGTGGCGCTTCTGTCAGGTCTTATGGCCGGGGAGCTGGGACTTGACGTGACTCTGGCGAAGAGAGCCGGCCTGCTTCACGACATAGGAAAGGCTCTTGATCACGAAAGGGAAGGAACCCATGTCGATATAGGGATAGAGGTACTGAGAAAGTACAAGGAGTCGGAGGCTGTGATAAACGGCATGGCGGCCCATCACGGGGATTATGAGCCAAAATCGGCTGAGGCTGTGCTCATAGCGGCGGCGGATGCCCTTTCCGCGGCAAGACCGGGAGCAAGAAGGGAGACACTTGAGTCATACATCAAGCGGCTCCAGAAGCTGGAAGAGATAGCAAATACTACGGAGGGCGTAGACAAGTCCTTTGCCATACAGGCGGGAAGAGAGATAAGGATAATCGCCAAGCCTGATGAGGTCAGCGACGACGCGATCGCTCTCCTCGCAAGGGATATCTCAAAGAAGATAGAGTCTGAGCTTGAGTATCCGGGGCAGATAAAGGTCAACGTAGTCAGAGAGACACGGGCGGTAGATTACGCGAAATAGTTTGTTTTGTTTGTTTTAGGCGGATATCACATCCGCCTTTTATATGGGAGAAAAAATGATATATCTGGACAACAGCGCTACGACCAGGCAGTACAGGGAAGTAACGGAGATAATGACAGAATATATGGAAGAGAGCTTCGGGAATCCATCGTCACTGTATCAGTTGGGAGTAGACAGCGAAAGAGCGATCCGAAAGGCCAGGAAACAGGTCGAGAAAGCCATAGGCGCGGGCGAGGGCGATGTGTACTTCACTTCGGGAGGGACAGAATCGGACAATATGGCCCTCATGGGAGCCGCGGCGGCTTTAAAGAGACAGGGAAAAAGGATAGTCACGTCAAAGGTGGAGCATCCCGCTGTCCTGCAGTGCTGCAGGCGGCTCGAAAGGGAAGGGTTTGAGGTGATATATCTTGATGTTGACGAAAAATGCCGTATAAGGCCGGAACAGCTGGAGGAAGCGGTCAACAGCGAGACTGTCATAGTGAGCCTTATGCATGTGAACAATGAAACAGGCACCGTGATGCCGACAGGATGCGTAAAGGATATAATGAGAAGAAGAAAGGCTCCGGGAGTATTTCACTGCGATGCTGTGCAGAGCTTCGGTAAACTGACGCTTCCTGCGGATGCGGATCTTATATCGGTCAGCGGGCATAAGATACACGGACCTAAAGGATCAGGGGCTCTTTTTGTAAAAAAAGGCGTGAATATACTTCCTCTTATTGAAGGAGGAGGACAGGAAAGAGGCATGAGATCAGGCACGGAGAACGTGCCGGCCATAGCGGGGTTCGGACTTGCGGCGGAGATGACGGCCGCGGAAAGGACCGCGGAGATGAAGAAAATGACAACTGTGAGGGAAAAGCTGGCTCTCGGTCTTCAGGAAGCCATTGAAGGAGTTTTCATAAACAGCCCGACAAAGGCGGGAGAGGACGAAGGGTGCTGCTGTCCTTCCCTCCTCAGCGTTTCGTTTGAGAAAACAAGAGGAGAGGTGATACTTCACACTCTGGAGCAGGCAGGCATATACGTATCTACAGGCTCGGCATGTTCATCAAACAGGAAGGGGCAGAGCCATGTTCTTAAAGCCATGGGTCTTGAGGATAAAAGGATAGAGGGGACCATCAGGTTCAGCCTCGGAAGGTTCAACAGCCCGGATGAGACGGATGAAACCATAGAGAAGACCGCAGAGGCAGTTAAGCGGTTCAGGCGTCTGGGAAGCTTCAGATAGCGTATGATACGGGAGAAAAGACAATGAACGAAGAAACGAAGAGAGAACAGATATTTATAGTAAGGTGCGGGGAGACGGCTCTCAAGGGGATGAATAAGCCGTACTTTGAGAGGATGCTGGCCGACAGGATAAAAAAGCTCCTGAAAAAGTTCGGCGATGTGAGCGTCAGGAGGCACGAGGGACTCATATTCGTCCGCGCTGACAGCCGGATAGACAAAGCTCTCATACTGAAAGAGATATCAAAGGTGTTCGGAGTGGCATCCATAAGTCCGGCAGCCGAGTGTGAGAGCACAATGGAGGATATAGGCAGGACTGCGGTTGAATATATGAAAGAGGTCATAGAGGAGCGGGGCATAAAGACATTCAAGGTGGAGGCCAAGCGGGCTGATAAAAATTTTCCTGTAAAATCTCCTGACATAGGAAGGCAGATAGGAGCCGCTGTGCTTAAGGGATGCAAAGTGCTTAAAGTGGATGTCCATGATCCCGACTGCCTCCTTTACGTTGATGTGCGCCACGATAAATCATACGTGTATCAGGATAAGATACCCGGATTCGGAGGTCTTCCCCTCGGTACAAACGGCAAGGGGCTTTCTCTGCTTTCGGGCGGCATAGATTCGCCGGTGGCTACATGGATGATGGCAAAGCGCGGCATGATGATAGAGGCTGTCCACTTCCACTCTTATCCTTATACGAGCCAGAGAGCGCAGGAAAAGGTGGAGGAACTGGCAGGACTGCTGGCTGTTTACTGCGGACGGTTCAGACTGCATGTCATAAACCTGCTGCCGATACAGGAAAAGATCGTTGAAAACTGCCCTGAGGAGGAAACGACCATACTCGTCAGGAGATTTATGATGCGTATAGGGGAGAAGATAGCCGGGAGCACAGGCTGCGGAATGCTCATAACGGGAGAAAACCTGGGCCAGGTGGCAAGCCAGACGGCAGAGGCGCTGTGCGTCACAGACGCCGCTGTATCCATACCGGTGATGCGCCCTCTCATAGGGCTCGACAAGGTGGATATTATGGACAAGGCTCAGGAGATAGGCACGTACGAAACATCCATAATGCCGTATGAGGACTGCTGCACAGTGTTCCTTCCAAAGCATCCCGTCACAAAGCCGAAGCTTGAGAAAATACTGGCTTCAGAGGAGAAGCTTGACTGCGAGGCTCTCATAAGAGATGCCATTTCCTCTGAAGAGGTCATCGACATATATCCTGCCTAGCATACAAAAATAGAAGAATATCGTCCTATTCTCCTAAGGACAAGCCCCCT
>CAWVKQ010000027.1:0-4688 GCA_963929955.1 Bacillota bacterium | reverse complement strand
GTTTAGAGTATAATATAAAAGACGATTTTCATTCACAGGTTCGGCAGGTGCCGGCAATGGAGCCGGAGTTCTGCACAGGAAAAGGAGGTAACCATGAGGTATAAGCTTTTAGGTGATTCTGATTGTCCTATGGTCGAAGTCAGTTTAGGCACGGGTGAGGCTATAAAGCTCGAACGCGGGGCTATGGCATATTCGTCAAACGTAGTGATCGAGGGGAAGATGAACAGCAACAAGAAAGGCTTAGGGGGAATGCTGGGCGCTATAGGAAGGAGTGTGACGAGCGGCGAGAGCATGTTCATGACGCATGCGACAGGGCAGACGGACAGCGCGTTCATAGGAATAGCGCCGCCTATACCGGGAACCATAAGATGCCTCAACGTGGACGGCGGCAGACAATACAGGCTCAATACAGGCGTGTTTTTGGCATGTGACGACAGTGTGGAATACGCGATGGAATCGCAGAACATAGGCAAGGCTTTACTTGGAGGTACCGGAGGACTCTTTGTCATGGCGACGAAAGGAGCGGGAGACATTCTGATATCGGCTTTTGGCGATATGCTTGAGCTTGAGATAACGCCTGAAAGACCGATAGTGATAGATAACGAGCACGTGGTGGCATGGGATGCGAACCTTGACTACAATATACGCGTGGCTTCGGGAACCTTCGGATTCACGACAGGAGAAGGGATCGTGAACGAATTTTACGGACAGGGTAAGGTACTCATCCAGACCAGGAATATCCACAACCTTGCCGATGCCATAAGACCGTTCATGCCGTCGGGAAATTGATCGCATAACTGATCTCATAAAGTCCTGAAGGGTACAGGTATATAACGATTACAGAAAGAGGCGGAGAGCGCCGGGTCTTAAAAAAGATCTGCGTCTCCGCTTTGTTTTATTTTTGGCGGTGCACGGAGCCCATAGAGGAAGGGGCGCGCGTATATCGTTATGTGACTTCATCACAGACTGCCCTTTGTCGTCACTGTATAATCCACATATAAGATGAAAGGAGGACAGATATATGTCAGTTATAAACATCACGAAAGATAATTTTACGAACGAGGTAATAAATTCAGAAAAGCCGGTGCTTATCGATTTCTGGGCGTCATGGTGCGGCCCATGCAGGATGGTAGGACCTGTCATAGATGAGATCGCCTCGGAAAGAGAGGATATAAAAGTCGGCAAGATAAATGTCGATGATCAGCCGGAGCTTGCAAGCCGGTTCGGGATAATGAGCATCCCGACGCTCGTGGTAATGAAAAACGGAGAGGTATCCAATTATACGATGGGTGCAAGGCCAAAGGAAGATATACTGGGGCTTTTATAGAAAAGACGGTCATTCGAAAGCTGCGAGAGCCTGAAGCTTTTTTCTGTCGATTATGCTGATCCTCCCGCGCGAAAGTTCGACCGTATCTTCGTTTTGGAGATATTTCAGCATCCTGGTTATCACCTCTCGGGATGAGCCGAGATGGTTGGCGATGGTTTCATGGGTGATGCGGAGTGTGTCCGCTTCCTCGATGGACGACTCTTCGATGAGGAAACCGGCAAGTCTCTTGTCGAGACTTTTCCACATTATCTGTTCAATGAGCCACATCACGTCAGAAAAACGCGAGGCCATGAGTTCGTTCGTGTAATTGGCAAGAGGTGCCGATGAATCCATGATCTTCCTGTAGATGTCGGAAGGGAGGAGCCAGAATTCCGTATCCTTTTCAGCGGATACCATCACATCGAAGGTTATTGAGTTCATCATGCATGAAGCCGAAAAGAGACACATATCATAATCAAAGAGTCTGTATATCGTGATCTCGCGGCCTTCATCGGAAAGGATATACGCCCGCAGCTGACCGGATCTCACAAGAATGAGGCCTGTACAGTCAAGACCGCCGCTGTGGATGACAGTACCGCTTTTGACTTTATGAACGATTACATTTTCTTCTATGATCTCCTGCTGGGTCTTATCGAGTTCGTCCCATACAGGGAATATGTCCCTGAATTCCATATGTTCTCTCCTTGCCTCTTTGTACAGATAAAGTATAGTCAAGATCCGGGCAGGTGTCAATGAAGCGGCATTGCTTCGGGAAAGGATGTGCTTCCGGCAGGCTTCGGTTGTCTTTGCAAAACTGCCCCTTGTTCTTTCGGGTCTGCTGACATATAATTAAAATCGTATAAGAGGAAGGCATACAGACAGGAAAAGGAGAGTAGGATATGGAGCTTGTAAAACGACCGAGAAGGCTGAGAATGGACGGACGTGTGAGAGATATGATCAGAGAAACGAGGATTTCAAAGAAATCTCTCATATACCCGATATTTGTGGAAGAAGGAGAAAATATAATAAGAGAGATAGAAACAATGCCGGGACAGAAACGCTACAGCCCGGATACGCTCCCGTACGCGCTGGAGGAAGCGGCAAAGGCAGGGATACCTGCGATCATGTTTTTCGGTATACCAAAGCATAAGGATGAATGCGGAAGCCAGGCATATGATGACCATGGCATAATACAGGAAGCGATGCGCGCTGCGAGGAAGGCGGTGCCGGAGCTTCTTTACGTGGGAGATGTGTGTATGTGCGAGTATACAAGCCACGGCCACTGCGGGATAATAAAGGGAGACAGTGTGGATAACGATAAGACGCTGCCTCTTCTGGCAAAGACCGCTGTATCACAGGTGGCCGCAGGAGCTGATATGGTAGCCCCGTCAGACATGATGGACGGCAGAGTCGGCGTTATACGCAAGGCTCTGGATGAAGCGGGATATATAGATACGCCTATAATGTCATACGCCGCAAAATACGCCTCAGGATTTTACGGACCGTTCCGTGATGCGGCCGGCTCCGATAACTTCAAGGGAAACAGAAGGACCTATCAGATGGACTGGCACAACAGAAGGGAAGCCGTAAAAGAAGTGTACATGGATCTTGATGAAGGCGCTGACATAATCATGGTAAAGCCGGCGCTCGCGTATCTTGATATAATACGAGAGATAAGGGACAGGGTGAACGTACCGGTCGCGGCATACAGCGTAAGCGGAGAATACGCCATGATAAAGGCAGCGGGCGCTCAGGGGATGCTTGATGAAAAGGCAGTGATAGCGGAAAGCACAACGAGCATGTACCGTGCCGGAGCAGAGATCCTGATAACGTACTTTGCAAAGGAAATCGCGGAAATGATAGATGAAGGGAGAATAGGATAATGGCAGGAACATCGAGATCAGCGGCGCTTTTCGAGGAAGCGCGTAAATATATACCGGGAGGAGTGAACAGCCCGGCAAGAGCGTTTCAGGCAGTGGGAGATACGCCGCGTTTCATAAAAAAAGCAGAAGCCCAGTACCTTTATGATGAAGATGACAATAAGATGACAGACTACATAGGCTCCTGGGGACCGATGATACTGGGAAACAATCATCCCGCAGTGCTGGAGGCTGTAGAGGAGGTTATCCGCGACGGACTCAGCTTCGGAGCAGCTACGGCAAGGGAAGTGGAAATGGCAAAGCTCGTATGCGATATCATTCCTTCGGTTGAAATGGTCCGTATGGTAAACTCGGGAACAGAGGCCACCATGAGCGCGCTGAGAGCTGCGAGAGGATACACGGGAAGGAACCGCATCATAAAGTTTGAAGGCTGTTATCACGGCCATTGCGACAGTCTTCTCGTAAAGGCAGGCTCCGGACTTATAGCCGAGGGAGGGACTCCCGACAGCGCCGGAGTAACGCCTGGATGCGCCAGGGATACTCTGACAGCCAGGTACAATGATTTTGACAGTGTTCAAAAGCTGTTCGAAAAATACAGGGGCGAGATAGCGGCAGTGATACTGGAACCGGTAGCAGCCAATATGGGAGTTGTCCCTCCTGAGAAGGGCTTCCTGGAAAGCGTAAGGAAGATATGCGATGCTGAAGGAGCAGTGCTCATATTCGATGAAGTCATAACAGGGTTCAGACTGGCGCTGGGAGGCGCACAGGAGCTCCTGGGAGTGAGGCCGGATCTTTCCACATTCGGAAAGATAATCGGAGGCGGTATGCCTGTAGGCGCATACGGCGGAAAGAGAGAGATCATGGAGGTGGTGTCGCCTCTGGGACCTGTCTATCAGGCAGGGACACTCAGCGGTAACCCGGTGGCAATGGCGGCAGGCATTACACAGCTCACATATCTGAGAGATCATCCTGAAGTATACGACAGGATAAACGCTCTGGGAGAGAGACTGTACGGCGGTCTCGACGAAACGGTAAAAAGAGCGGGAGCCGCGTGCACGGTCAACCATATGGGATCCATAGGGACGCTGTATTTTACAGACAGAGATGTAAAGGATTTTGATACGGCCAAGACAGCGGATCTCAGGAAATACGCGGATTATTTCAAATTCATGATAGGCAGAGGAAATTATTTCGCGCCGGCTCAGTTTGAAGCTATGTTTCTGTCATATGCACATACTGAAGAGGATATCGACAGAACCCTTGAAGCGGCTGCGGAATATTTCGGAGTATAGAGAAGTCAGGATAAAACAGCGGCAAAGCAGGCCGCTGTTTTTTATGCTGAGAATCATTCTGCCCGGTGCAGGCAGGATCACGCAAAATGCGTAAAAAGGTTTTTTTCCTACTTAATAAAACGTCTGTCAATAACAAGCGAAAATGTCACCCCCAAAGGTAGTTAATTATCGAGCAAAAATGTCACCCGCCCAAATTGAGTGGGGCGGGTG
>CAWVKQ010000026.1:0-12244 GCA_963929955.1 Bacillota bacterium | reverse complement strand
CGAAGGGCGACGATGAAGGTAAAACTTCCGGTGAAGGCCCTAAGACAGGTGATGACTTCAACATGGCTGCAATGATCGCCATAATGGGAGCTGCTGCCGCTGCGGCAACGGGAACTGCGGTATATGGCAGAAGAAGAAAGAGCAACTGAAGATAAAAGCAGATATATGAATTAAAATGTTTTGAAAGAGATCGTTTGTGAACTTTGCTTTGGCAAAGACAATACAGACGATCTCTTTATTTTACCACCGGCAGTCCCAGCTTCACCGTGTACTCATCAAGGGTCCGGCGGGAGACGCTGTCAAGCAGCACGTCTTCAAAGAAGAAGTCTCCGGGCGTGTAACCGTTCTCGGAGGCAAAACTGATCAGCGCATCGAACATGGAGCGTACGGGTTCAAAGCCATTTGTGCTGTATATGACGGCGTATGTGCGCGGCGGGATCGCCGTTATGCTGGCTGTGGCGTAATCCATGTCCTCCGGATTGAGCTTTGTGTAGAGATACGAGTAACGATAATCGACATCATCGTAGCCTCCTTTGGCATCTATGAGGCCGCCTGTCACATAGGGACTGTAGATCTGGTTTTGGTGGCAGTGAGCCACATGGTCGGCAAAGGCGGCGTACTCGTCGACGTCGTCTGCGCTGCCGCTGTATTTTGTGAATATGTAATATTCCTTCGGCCTGTGCTCAAGCCTGATTTCTCCATGGCCTGCGCTCATGCCCTCCTCTGTTATTTTCTCTTTGCCCTTTACAAAGGATCTGAGCCACTGGAGCTCTGCGATCTTTTCGTCGATAAGCCTGTCCTGAGCTTTGAGAAGAGAGAGGAAGGAGGCGGGCGAGCGGCTGCTGAGGAAGTCTTTTATGCGGGAAAGAGGCATATCAAGCTCCTTCAGCATGGCTATGGTGTTGTATGTATCGAACTGGAATATGGAATAGTAGCGGTAACCGTTCTCCCCGATCAGTTCGGGTTTGAGTATGCCGATGTGATCGTAGTGGAACAGAGTCTGCTTTTTTACCTTGCATAGCTTCGCGAATTCTCCTGTGGTGAAGTAACCTTCAGGCTTTTTCTTTATATCCATCATATTTCCCCCGGGCTGCAGCAGCCTTCTTTTTTTGCATAAAATCATTGACTATACAGTTACTGTATACTTTATCATATTTTGAGGAGCTGATAAATATGGAAGACATAATAAAAAACGGTGTAACGCCTAAAAATTTTACAAAGTTCGTATGGCCTTCAGTACTGATGATGCTGATAATAGGCCTGTACTATACCATGGATTCGGTGTTC
Source organism: Bacillota bacterium (assembly GCA_963929955.1). GTDB lineage: Bacteria > Bacillota > Clostridia > Peptostreptococcales > Anaerovoracaceae > Lentihominibacter. The sequence goes on along the minus strand of CAWVKQ010000026.1, from coordinate 10,957 downwards.
ATAGCCAATCTCGCGGGTGAGGAGGCTCTTGCGGGGTTTTCCATAGCCTATCCCATACAGGGGATAATGTGGGGATTTGCCATAATGCTCGCGGCCGGATCCAGCGCCATAGTAGCCATAAAGATGGGAGAGGGCAAACAAAAGGAGGCTGATGAAAAGTACAGCCTCATATGCCTGGTTTCCGTAATATGCGGCTGCCTGTTCACGGCGCTTTCTCTCATATTCATGGAGCCTCTTGTGGAGTTTCTCGGCGCTACGGAGGAGCTGAAGCATTACTGCCATGATTTTCTTGAGATATATGTCTGGGGTTTTCCGGCGGCATTTCTCGGTACCCTGTTTGAATACTTCATAAGGGTGGACGGAAGACCGACATTCACGCTGCTGCTGTACGTTTCGGGAGGGGCGGTGCATCTTGTTCTGGACGCCCTGCTTATGGGTCCGCTTGATATGGGTATAAAGGGAGCGGCCTATGCCAATGTGGGCGGGCTTGTTGCCGTAATGGCGGCAGGGGGAGCTTATTTCATATTCATGAAGACAAATCTGGGATTCAGGAGGTTCAGAAACGACTGGAGATACATAGGACACTGCTTTCTCAACGGTTCGTCCGAAATGGCCACGGAGGCTTCGTCCGGCATAACCACGTTTTTCTTCAACATGACTGTTATAAGGCTGGCGGGAGAGACCGGAGTGGCTGCCGTGAGCATAGTGCTCAACATACATTACCTGCTCATATCCGTACACCTGGGATATATAATGGGAGTGGCGCCGCTTATAAGCTACTTTTTCGGAGCCGGTGAATACGGCAAGGTGAACACATTCATAAGATATTCCAAACGTTTTATAATCGCCTTATCACTGGCAAGCGGCGCGGCGTGCCTGTTTTTCGGAAAATACATAGTCATGGCATATGAGCGTCCGGGAAGCCAGCTTTACGATCTGGCTGTCACGGGAACTCAGTTCCTGGCGCTGGCATTGCTTTTGTGCGGATTCAACATTTTTGCCTCAGGCTTTTTCACAGCTTACGGCAACGGACCTGTATCGGCTCTTATTTCACTTTCAAGAGCGCTGATAATGGTAATAGCCGGAATGCTGCTGCTTGGCTGGCTTTTGGGGATGACGGGAGTATGGCTCACCATGGCCTTCGCGGAGTTTACCACACTGGGGCTGACATTTGCCATGTTCAGAAAATATAAGGATGTATATCACTACATAATATGGTAGAATCATGAAGAGGTGATATACGTATGAAATATATAGAATTCAAGGTGCACGCCAGCAGACAGGGGATAGAGCAGGTGACGGCGATTCTCATGTCTGCAGGCATAGATCAGGTGTCCATAGATGATCCCGATGATATAGAGGATATCCTGAACAGAAAAAACGAATACGGATGGGATTATATAGACGATGAGCTAAAGGAGGATCTGGAAAGAGAGCCTTCCGTATCGGCTTATCTTGAGGATACCGAGGAAAACAGGAGAAAGGTGCAGGAGCTGAAGATAGAGGTCATGATGCTGAAAAGCAGGGAACTCGAGGGTCTTTACGGCCGGGACGCCGATTTCGGGAGACTGTACGCCGAGGATATATATGTGGATGATGAGTCATGGAAGGACAGGTGGAAGGAATTCTTCAAGCCTGCCAGGATAACAGATCGTCTCACTGTAAAGCCCACATGGGAGGAATACAGCCCTTCCGGCGGAGAGCTGGTCATAGAGATAGATCCGGGCATGGCCTTCGGCACAGGGACCCATGAGACCACATCACTTTGTATGAAGCTTATGGAAAAGTATCTGGGAGACAGCCCCGAAGAAAAGAAGGTAATGGACGTGGGATGCGGCTCAGGCATACTTTCCATGGCTGCCGCTCTTCTCGGAAGCCGCGATGTGCTGGCAACAGACATAGATGAGGATGCTGTGAGAACAGCTGTGGAGAATACGGAAAGAAACGGACTTTCAGGCAGTATAAGGATCGTAAAGGGAGATCTTGCCGAAGGCGTATGCTTCAAAGCTGACGTAATCGTGGCAAACCTCATGGCAGATCTCGTGATGCGTCTTGCTCCGGATGCGGCGGATCATCTGAATGAGGGAGGGATATTCATATCCTCTGGCATACTTACCGAAAAGAGAGAACAGGTGGAGGCGGCTGTAAGAGAGGCGGGATTTCACATAGAGGAGACTGTCTGCGACGGAGAATGGTGTGCAATAGCCGCAAGATACGTGACAAGGATGAAAGAGATATGAGGAGATTTTTCACAAAGCCCGAAAATATCGGGAGCAGTATGATAATCATAGATGACAGAGACGATATCCATCACATGCTGAGGGTACTGCGCCTGTCTGTGGGCGATGAGATAGAGGTGTCGGACTCCTGCGAGTGGGAGTACAGGGCAGTCATAAAGAAGATCGGAAAGGACATGGCGGAGGCGGAGATCACAGACAAGCAGAGGTTTGCCTCAGAGCCGGATACGGACGTCACCCTCTTTCAGGGAATACCAAAGCAGAGCAAGATGGACACAGTTGTGCAGAAGACAACCGAGCTGGGAGTGGGGCGGATAATACCGCTGTTTACGGACAGAGTCGTCACATCTGAAGGGAGCAACTTCAGGAAAAAGGGAGAGCGATGGAACAGGATCGCGGCTGAAGCCGTGAAGCAGTGCAGGAGAGGAAGGATCCCGAAGGTGGAAGAGCCTGTAAAGCTTGAAGAGGCTGCAAAGAGCTTCACAGGTTTTGATCTTGTGCTTTTCCCCTATGAAAACGAAAGGGGCGTTACCATAAAAGATGCTCTGAGAGACTCTGTCAAATGTGATAAAAAGCCCGCAAGAGTAGCTGTCATCATAGGCCCTGAGGGCGGATTCTCAGATGAGGAGGCTTCCTTTGTCATAAAAAGCGGCGGGGTACCGGTATCTCTGGGGAGGACCATACTTCGCACGGAAACAGCAGGGATGGCGGCTCTTGCCATGGTAATGTACGAGCTCGAGCTTTAATCTCCCGCGTGAGAGCATGGCGCATCCATATCATAGGTTTTTATTCCAGTAATTCGAAGAATTCAGAGGAAGGGGTCGCGGGAGGACGCAGGAAGCGTTTGAGCCTGTAAAGTCCTTCGGTATCGCCTTTTGATACGGTGTTCACTCCTTCGGTACAGCTCAGGGTGGCCATGAAGCCTATCTCTTTGAGTATGGCGTCGGTATTTTTATTGAAGGATCCGAAGGGATAGGTGAAGGTGTTCGGCGCGACGCCTGTAACGTAGGCTATCCTGTCCTGAAGACTGCATATGTCTCCCATCAGGAATTCTCTGTAGTGATCGTCCGATTCGCCTGATACCTGCGCAACGCCGTTTCTTATGTCATAGGTGTGGCAGTTATACGAATGGTTCTGTATCTCCCAGTATCCTGAAAGATGCATGTCGAGGATATGGTCCCATGTCACGTACGAGTAACTGAGATTGTGATCAGGATCGTTTGTGAAATCATCAGCCATTTTTCCGACTATGGATATGACGGCCTTCATGTTGTACTTTCTGAGGAGGGGATAGGCGTAATAGTAATTATTGTAATACCCATCGTCAAATGTTATGACTATAGGCTTTTTCGGAAGCTTCCCGCGCCCTTCGGCAAAGGCTATGACGTCCTTCATGAAAACAGGCGTGTAGCCGTGTTTTTTTATGTATCTGAGATCCTGCTCAAATGTTTTGGGAGATACTATGTATCTGTTATCGCTTTCCTTTGTTTCCATTATGCTGTGGTACATGATGATGGGAAGCTGCACGCTGTCTGAATCGACTGATTCAGCGGAAGCCTGCTTTTCCTTCAGATAATGGTTTTCCTCAGAAAACATATATTTTCTTACGTACTGCCCTGTGCTCTCATCCATTATTACCGTGGATCTGTGGCCGGATAGGAGTCTTATGATCTGATATGTGTCTATCCATATCTCATCTGTGCCGCCTTTTGATTTTTCATCGAATATGAGCTGCATGCCAAAATGAAGATGAGGGGTATCGATATTGTTTACATTCTCCTTTATGCTGTAACCTGTCTGCCCGCTGTAGCCTATCACGTCTCCGGCAGTTACCGACGAGCCTATGTAAAGTCCCTCCGCAAAGGGCGAGTCCTTACGCAGATGGGCGTAGTAGTAATAGCGCTTGTTATCGTAGCTGCGTATGCCTATGCGCCAGCCTCCGTACTGATTCCATCCAAGAGCCTCGACAGTACCGCTTTCCACGGCTGTGACGGGAGTGCCGGAAGCAGTCATCATATCGTGCCCGAGATGCTTTCTGGTATATCCGTAGCTGCGGTTTTCTCCGAAATCGTCAAAGTCGGAATAGTAGAATCCATCGGCAATTGGGGAGAAGGCTTTGAGCCCGTAAGCCTTTTTCCATACATATTTACCGGTGTCCCCATCAGGAACGCGGATCTGATATTCTCCAAGGAATCCGCCCAGTACAGCGTCGTAAGCGCTGCTGTAATAGCTGAAGGAATCCATGCCTTCTGTGACGGCCTCCAGGGGCGTTCCGCCTTTTATTTTCCTGACAAAGCTGTCCATATGGCTCTGCCGGTAATTATCAAACTCTCCGCCGTAACGGGCTCCGAGGTAGGCGAGTATGTGGATCCAGTTCACATGGATGTCTTCGTCGTATGATTCTATATCTATATCCATTGCCTTTTCAAGAACTTCGCAGGGGATGTTAAAATCAACCCATTCCACTGAGTCTCCGGAGGCTCCCCGCTGACCCGCAGTAAGGTGAGGAGAGCCCGAAATGAGCGACGTCAGGGAAACGGATATTATAAAGCTGAGAGCTACGGCTCCCGCTGCTGCTGTGCGCGCGCTTTTGTATTTCACGGATTACCTCCTTTGATCTTAATTAAAAGTATGAAACCGGCGGAGGTTTTATGAGCGCAGTGTTTATGGTATACTTTACACATGGATCAGGAGGGAAAAAGTATGAAAGTGGCGTTCCATACACTGGGCTGCAAGGTGAATCAGTATGAGACAGAGGCCATGGCTGAAATGTTCAGAGACAGAGGATATACCGTGACCGATGAGAGAGAGTTTGCCGATGTATATGTCATAAACACCTGTACAGTGACATCTGTGGCTGACAGAAAGTCCAGGCAGTATATAAGGAGGATGAAAAAGGTCAACCCCGATGCCGTGGTTGCGGTAACAGGGTGCTATGCTCAGGTGGAGCCGGGGCAGGTATCGTCCATTGAGGGCGTGGATGTGGTAGCCGGGACAAATGAAAAGAGCTGCCTTATATCATATATAGAAAAATTTATGGAGGACAGGGAGAGAAGCCTTCATGTGAGAAAGCGGGAAGGACTTTCCGTATATGATGAGACGGGAAGCGTAACAAGCGCGGAAAACAGGACAAGGGCATACATAAAGATACAGGAGGGCTGCGACAGGTTCTGTTCATACTGCGTCATACCGTACGCGAGAGGAGCATCCCGCAGCAGGAGATTGGAGGATATAGTCGAGGAAGCCTCAGGGCTTGTGGCTTCAGGATACAGAGAGCTGGTGCTCACAGGTATAAATACTGCGCTTTACGGTATGGAAAACACGGCTGTACGAAAAGACGGCGTTGAGCTCAGGGAAGAGGATATGCCCGATGAACCCTTTGGGGTCGAAAAGGCGGTAGCGGCTCTCGACAGGCTGCCGGGAGACTTCAGGATAAGACTCAGCTCTCTTGAGCCTTCGGTGGTGAACGCCGCCTATGTGAGGAGACTTTTTAAATACAGGAGGCTCTGTCATCACCTTCACCTTTCGGCGCAGAGCGGGAGCGACAGGGTGCTTCACGCCATGAACAGGCCATATGACAGAGGGCAGTATATGGAAATAGTGAAGACCCTGAAGGAATTTGACCCGTTTTACGGCATATCGACGGATATAATAGTCGGATTTCCCGGTGAAAAGGAAAGAGATTTTGAAGAAAGCTGCAGCCTTGTAGAAGAGGCGGGGTTTTGCAGGACGCATATATTCAAGTATTCAAAGAGGCCCTTTACGGCGGCTGCGGATATGAAGGAGCAGGTTGCTCCGCAGGTGAAGAACAGAAGGAGCGATATGCTTCACGAAATCGGGGAAAAAACGGCTGTAAAGTTTTGCCGTGAAAACTCGGGGCGAAAGACAGACGTACTGTTTGAAGAATATCTTGACGAAGGGCTGATCACAGGATATACGGGAAATTATATGAGAGTATACGTTCCATGTCCGTCTCCGGAAAGAGGCATGGCCCTCGTGAATACATTCGGGGAAGTCGAGCTTGAGACTCCGGTGAGGGACGGAATCAGGGGACATTTGATTTTATGATCTGAAAAAGATATAATATAAAAAAGACTTAAGATACGAAAGGAGTGAGGATATGAGCGACTGCGTATTCTGCGGCATAGTCAGCGGAGAGATCCCTTCAAAGAAGGTATACGAGGACGACAGGATACTGTGCTTCAACGATCTGGAGCCAAAGGCGCCGGTACATGTGCTGATAATACCGAAAAAGCATATAGCTTCCCTTGACGATGTGGGAGACGATGACAGAGATCTGCTGGGATACATAATGGTAAAGGTGAAGGATATAGCGGCAGAACTGGGACTTGAGAACGGATACAGGCTTGTGAACAACTGCGGAGAGGACGGTTTTCAGACAGTGCAGCACCTGCATTTCCATCTTCTGGGAAAACGCAAGATGACATGGCCGCCGGGCTGATAAAAAAATCTTGCATCGAGACTGGGAAAATAGTATACTAGTACCGTTATAGGCAAACCGTTTTGACCGGTCAGGTTGATTTAGATAAAGTCAGGAGGTGAAACGGAAGATGGCACAGGTAATAGTAAGAGAAAACGAAAGCTTGGAGAGCGCTCTTAAGAGATTTAAGAGATCATGCGCCAGAGATGGGGTCATGTCTGAGCTGAGAAAAAGAGAACACTACGAAAAGCCTAGCGTAAAGAGAAAGAAAAAGTCTGAAGCCGCGAGGAAAAAGGCTAAAAAGTACTAGGACTTCAAACAGGATCAGAGGTGTTGTAATTGACCTTAAAGGAAAGATTGAACGCTGACTTCAAGGAAGCCATGAAAAACAAGGAAAAGGTGCGTAAGGACACCATAAGCTTTGTAAGGGCGGCCATAAAGCAGTATGAAGTTGATAACAGAGAAGAAATCGATGATGCAGGGATTGCGTCTATTTTGGCCAAGCAGGTGAAAATGAGAAAAGACGCCCTCGCTGATTTTGAATCTGCCGGGAGAACGGATCTGGTAGATGCCTATAATGCGGAGATAGAAGTACTTACCCAGTACATGCCAAAGCAGCTTACGGATGATGAGATCCTTGAGACAGTGAAGGCTGCCGCCGGAGAGCTCGGAATAGAGCAGGGCAGCGGCAGGGGCTCCATGGGAAAGCTCATGGGAGCGGTGATGCCAAGGGTAAAGGGCGTTGCCGACGGAAACAACGTAAAGAAAGCAGTGGAGCAGTTTCTTGGATAAGCGCGCTTTGACGAAGATCGATATTTAAGAAAACGAACTGATACGCAGAGGCCGTATAACAGGCCGACCTGTGTATCAGTTTTTATATATGGATATGAATTGCTGAAAGCGGGAGATGAAATGTTTTTACCTATTGACAGGAAAGATATGGAGAAAAGAGGATGGGATCAGGCGGATTTCGTTCTGGTAACGGGAGACGCCTATGTGGATCATCCTTCTTTCGGTACGGCCATAATAGGGAGGGTCCTGGAATCAAGAGGCTTCAGAGTGGCGGTGCTTTCACAGCCTGACTGGAGAAGCGCGGAGGATTTCAGGAGGTTCGGGAAGCCAAGGCTCGGATTCCTTATAAACAGCGGCAATGTCGACTCTATGGTGAATCATTTTTCTGTATTTAAAAACAGACGTAAGAGAGACGTATATTCTCCCGGAGGAAAAGCAGGAAGAAGGCCGGACAGGGCTGTGACGGTCTACTGCAACAGGGCCAGAGAGGCTTACAGGGATACAGCCTTAATAATAGGCGGTCTTGAGGCAAGCCTCAGGAGATTCGGACATTACGACTACTGGGACGACAGAGTAAGGAGATCGATACTCATGGATTCCAGAGCCGATATACTCATATACGGCATGGGCGAAAGGGCTGTCGTGGAGATAGCGGAGGCGCTTGACTGCGGCATAGAGGCCCGTGATACAACGTGGATAAGAGGCACATCCGTAAGGATGAAAGACGTGTATTTTCAGGAGGACGACATTATACTCCCTGATTTTGAGGATATAGAAGCCTCAAAGGAAAGCTACTGCCAAAGCTTCAGACAGCAGTACAGGAGCAATGATTCCGTCAGGGGAAAGCGTCTCATGGAAAGGTACCCCGGAAACATATGGATAGTCCAGAATCCTCCTCAGCCGCCTCTTGAAAGGACAGAGCTCGACGATCTGTACAGTCTGCCGTTTACGGGAGAAAGCCATCCGGTATACGACAGCATGGGAGGAGTTCCTGCTCTTGAAGAGGTGAAATTCAGCATAACCGCCAACAGGGGATGTTTCGGAGGCTGCGCCTTCTGCGCCATAACGTATCATCAGGGCAGAGAGGTAAGGAGCAGGAGCACGGAGTCCATAGTGGAGGAGGCCGGCAGGCTGGCAGCCAGAGAGGATTTCAAGGGGTACATACACGACATAGGAGGACCTACGGCAAATTTCAGCGAACCGTCCTGCGAAAAACAGAAGAGCGAGGGAATGTGCGCTGACAGGGACTGCCTGTTTCCGAAGCCGTGCCCGAAGCTGAGAGCGGATCACAGCAGGTATATGGAAGTGCTGCGGTCAGTAAGGGAGCTTGAGGGCATAAAAAAGGTGTTCATACGCTCAGGCATAAGATACGATTATCTTCTTGCGGACAAAGGAACGGATTTTCTCAGAGAGCTGTGCGCCCATCACGTGAGCGGGGTGCTTAAAGTAGCTCCGGAGCATGTCTCGGATAATGTCCTGAAAAGGATGCATAAGCCGTCCGCAAAAGTGTTCGACAGGTTCTGCGATGAATACGGAAAAATGAACAGAAGACTTGGGAAAAAGCAGTATCTCATACCTTATTTCATTTCATCCCATCCCGGAAGCTCGCTTGAGGATGCTGTAGAGCTTGCCATTTATATGAAAAAAACAGGATTCGTACCGGATCAGGTGCAGGATTTTTATCCGACGCCGGGAACTCTCGCCACATGTATGTATCATACGGAAAGAGATCCCTTTACCATGGAGAGAGTGCATGTGGCAAAGAATATGGAGGAAAAGAGGATGCAGAGAGCGCTGCTGCAGTTCAATAAAAAGGAAAACAGAAGACTGGTCATAAGAGCTCTCGAGGCTGCCGGAAGAAATGATCTGAAAGGGGTGCTGGTAAAATGACCGGGATCTCATGCGTGTATGAGGCTTTTGAGAGGGGAAGGAGCCTCTACGAAAAAACAGGATGCGAAAAGGCTGCGGCATGCTTTTCGGAGAGAATGATAATGCATTCCAAAGGGGAAAAGCACGGCCTCAATACAGTAGCGCTCGGAGACAATCTGCGTTATATGAAGTTTCTGGCAGATAAAAAGGATATGACCGGAGGCATCCAGCTTATATACGGCGATCCTCCTTTCTTTTCAGAGGGCAGGTACGAGGCATCCGTAAAGCTGGACTCCGAAATACTGGGAGCATCCGGGCTGATAAAGGCCGGAGCCTACGAGGACATATGGAAGGGAGATATGGCAAAATATCTCGAGATGCTGACCGTAAGGCTGTTTATGATGAGAGAGCTTCTTTCGGAAAGCGGGTGCCTGCTGCTGCATCTTGACTGGCATGTGGCTCATTACGTCAAGGTGATCATGGATCAGATATTCGGGGAAGAAAATTTCGTGAACGAGATCATATGGACGTACAAATCGGGAGGAACAGGAAGGAGATCGTTCTCAAAGAAGCACGATACAATTCTTTTTTATTCAAAAAGTAAAAATTACAAGTTCAACCCTCTGAGGGAAAAATCGTATAACAGGGAGTTCAGGCCTTACAGGTTCCGGGGCGTGGAGGAGTTTGAGGATGACAGGGGATGGTACACCATGGTCAACATGAAGGATGTATGGTCACTTGACATGGTGGGAAGGACATCTGCCGAAAGGACAGGGTACGCAACTCAGAAGCCGGAAAAGCTCCTTGAGAGGATAGTGGCTGCATGTTCCGACGAAGGCGATCTATGCGCCGATTTTTTCGCAGGATCGGGAACGCTGGGCTCGGTATGCGAAAGGATGGGAAGAAGGTGGATAATGTGCGATGCCGGGAGGCTGGCGGTTTCAGACCAGATAAAAAGGCTGGGAGGATCAGGAGCCGGCTTTTCCCTTGAAGCGGAGGATGAAGGGCATGAAGAGGGAAATCTCATCGCTTCCGAGGAAAACGGAGCAATAATACTGCACGGATATGAAGCGCGCACCGCCGATATATCTCTGAAGGGCAGAGACGAGTTTGAACGGTTTGCCGCTGAAGACAGCCTGAGCCTCATAAAATACTGGAGCGTTGACACTGATTTTGACGGAAGGATCCACAAATCATCCGCATTTATGACCGCAGGCGAAAGAAGCTTCGCCACGGGCGGGAGCTTTCCGGAAGATACGGGCAGAAGGCTCCACGTAATGGGACAGGATGTCTTAGGAAACTTTTTCTCATGGAAGCCCGAACGGAAGGAGTAGACCTTATGATATGCAGAAATTGCGGAAAAAATATTTCGGACGATTCCAGGTTTTGTGAATGTTTGATAAAGCGGTAACGGATATTACAATGTTGCCGCTTTTTTAATTTTTTTGCCATATAAGGCAGTTATCATCTACAGCGCTGCCGGATTCTGACTCTGCAATGATAAATTGGCAGGAATAGGTGCGGAAAAGCAGATAACGGGCGGTGCGAGCGCTGTATGGAGGGGGATTTTCATGTAAAACTGCCGAATTACAACTTTAAACATGAAATGCGGAAGGCG
>CAWVKQ010000025.1:0-8044 GCA_963929955.1 Bacillota bacterium | reverse complement strand
TCACATCGATCTTGGACGGAAGATATGATGTTGCTTTTATCGTGACTGTTTCATCTATCGATATGGGTCCGCTGTATACGTCTCCGTTCTCTGCTTTGCCGTTCTTTACCACCGGTCTGCTCCCGTCTGTGGTATATATTATCTCAGCCCCGTCGGTGCTGCATGAAAGTGTCACTTCGGTTCCCTGATCCACCCTTCCCTGCCCGGGACTTGCTGTCACCGCAGCTGTTTTGACGGTTTCAACGAGCCAGCTTGAGATCCTGTCGTTTTCTATCGCAGTCAGATCCTCGCCGTCTTCCACCCAGCAGGCTGACAGCATCACAGCTTCCGTGACTGCCACAGGCTTCTCATATTCCGCCCAGCCCGATACGTCTGTAGTCTTTGCCCCGTTTTCTGTAAGTTCTTCTGTGGTGTACAGTATCTTCCCGCCGGTTCCTTCCGCGGAAAGGCTGATCTCCTGTCCGTATAAGACAGTCCTGTCCGCGCCGTCAGCCTCCACCGTCACCTTGTCCGCTTCGTCAGCGGCTTCCGGCAAAGGCTCGGCAAACACCGGCATCGCAAGCGTCATCACCATTGCAAGTATGACAGCGATCGCCGCACTTTTTCTTCTCTTTGATCTCATAAGCTTGTCCTTTCCCGATCTTCACTAACGACCATTAAATTATACCCCCCTCGCATCCGCTTAGTCAAGATATCACGTTTGCCGTATGCTGAGACCTGCCTTTTCCCACAAACATCCATATAAAGCTGCAATTTATGGGAAAACAGCCCTTTTATCGGCTCTCAAAAAATTATTTTCCCATAGATCCTGTTCTTATTACAAGATCTATGGGATTTTTTACTATTAATTTCCTTTTCTGACCTCTATTTTCCCATAAACATATGATTTATTGCCTTGTTTGTGGGAAACCCTCTGCCGCCGGTCTGTCTGCCCGCTTCTTCTCAAACCTCCAGGCATCTCTTACCATGTCCTTAAGATCGTGTCTGGCTCTCCATCCGAGCACCTGAGCGGCCTTTTCCACGGATGCGTAGCACTCCGCCACGTCTCCGGGCCGCCTTGGAGCGAATTCATAAGGCACGTCCACACGATTGACTTCCCTGAACGTCTCTATCATTTCAAGCACGCTTACTCCGCGGCCCGTCCCGAGATTGAAGACATGTACCCCGTGGCTTTCTTCAAGGAATTTCATAGCGGCAACATGGCCGTCCGCAACGTCTTCAACATGGATGTAATCCCTGACCCCGGTGCCGTCACGGGTTGGATAATCGTTTCCGTAAACCTTCAGATTCCCGCGTCTTCCTGAGGCCACCCCGCATATGAGAGGCATGAGGTTCGTGACCCTGCCTCCGCTTTCCTCTCCCAGAAGAGCGCTCTCGTGAGCCCCCACAGGATTGAAATATCTCAGAAGGCATATGTCCTTTGAACTGTCTGCCCTGCTGAAGTCAGCAAGTATCCTTTCGCACATGCGCTTCGTTTCGCCGTAAGGATTGAGAGTCTCCGCTGCGGGAGCATCCTCTGCCATGGGCGAGCTGCCGTTTCCGTAGACAGTGGCCGACGAGCTGAATATCATCCTGTCCACTCCGTACTCCTCCATGGCTCTGCACAGGTTCACTGTGACGCGGATATTGTTGTCATAATACATCAGAGGTCTTTCCACTGACTCTCCTATGGACTTGAAGGCAGCGAAATTTATCACGCTTTCTATATCCCGTCCGCAGAACACAGAGGATACCTGAGACGGATCCGTAAGATCCGCCGTGACAAGCTCCGGCCTTGTGCCTGTTATGAGTTCTATACAGTCTATTGCTTCCCTTCTGCTGTTTGAGAAATTATCCGCTATTATAACGTCAAATCCCTGATTTATCAGCTCCACCGCTGTATGGGAGCCTATGTATCCGGCGCCTCCCGCCACAAGGACCGCCATTACTGTGCATCCCCCACTTCGTATCCGCCCGTGAGATCATCCTCTGTGAGCTTCTCGCCGTTCATTACCATATCCATGAGCTGTGAAGCCTTGTTCACAGACTCCTGATCCGGCACCATGACATAAAGCTGCCTGCTTCCCATGGAATACGTGCTGCCGTGAGTCCCTGTCCCGGTTACGGCAAATGAAGATATATCCCACTCGCTTCCGTCTGCCAGCTGCTGTCTCACAAGAGATGCTATGACTGAGTATGGCATATCGGTCTCAAAGGTGCCCTCGAGGCTGTCCAGTATATCCATGTAATTTCCCAGCACAGCCGCTGAGCTCAGCTTGTCCGCCACCGATATTATCACATTCATCTGGTTCTGCCCTCTGGCGTTGTCGCCTCCCGGCAGGGTATATCTCTCCCTGGCGAAGGCCAGAGCTTCAAGTCCGTTAAGCTCATTGTTTCCCTGCTCGTAATGAAAATTCGGCGGTACGTCGAATGTATAATCAGACCACACCGTTATTCCTCCCAGCTCGTCTATTATCTTCTCGAATCCGCTGAAATTCACCCTGAAATAGTAATCTATATCGATGCCGTACAGCATTGAAAGCGTGTCCATGGAGCACTGCACCCCGTATATGCCCGCATGGGTCAGCTTGTCGTTTACTCCGTTTGATATGGAGAGAGGCACATAATAGTCCCTTGGCGTCGAAACGAGAAGTATCTCCTTTGTCTCAGTGTTCACTGCCGCCAGTATGTTTACGTCGCTCCTGCTCCTTGTGGATATGCCGCCCCATGTATCTATGCCGCTGATATACATGATGAACTGGCCGTTGTCAGCCTTGTATTCTCCCTCTCTCACGTTTTCCACGGTATATGTGGCAAGTACCCTGAGAGATGAAGCGAATCCGGGATAATCTCTGTTTTCCGTCTCTTCGCCGGCATCGGTTCCGGCCTCCTCTTCATCGTCCCATCCTTCCAGCATCTTCATATACTCCTCATTGAGGACGATCGCCCTCACATTGCCATCCATCATATTGTCCGCAAGCTCTGTAACGCTGTCATACTCAGATGTTTTCACCTGCTTTCCCACGTCGTCCTTTATCATATCAAGAGCTCTGTCCGTATTGTCTCTGTCAAGGGAAGCCAGTATGCCGAATTCATAATCTCTCGCATCCTCTATGGTCTCAGCCTTATCATCCTCAAAGACGTACACGGATATCCTGGCCGCATCTTTATCATTCCCCGATATGTCGGAAAGGGCGTCGCTCGTCTTTTTAACGTAAAAGCACCCTATTATCAGCAAAACGCTGACCATCACCGATATCACGGATATTATAAGGCGCAATAGCCTCTCCCTCGGCATGAATATACCGAGGGCCGCTGCCGCAAGCAGTACTGCCAGCCCCAGACATATGAGGCATGTGTAAAGTCCCGGCAGCAGCCTTGATATGATTGTCAGCACCGCCAGAACCACACTGCACAAAAGCTGCAGCAGCCACGCTATACTGCCTGCTTTGTTTTTTCTTATCCTGTTTCTCATATTAAAGCCTTCCTTTCAAGGTTACCATATCTCAGATCCCCACTTCCATCTTTACGCTCATATCTTTTGTAACAGACTTGAGATACGCTTCGTCCCTGCATGCTGCCAGCAGCATTGGAGCATAGGCATCCCTTCCGCTTATGTTTTTCATGTACTCGAAGCCTTCAAAGGCTTCCTGATAATCCCGGGCAAAATCCATGATCCCTCGGTGTATCTCCCCGACCATGTCCGAACCCTTCTCAGGTTCAAGGAAACGAAGCTCCGCCTCTCCCGTAACGCTGCTTATGTAATATCCCTTTAACGACGGCTCCCGCGACGATGTCAGAAGCTCCCAGTATACGTTGTGATCCCTTGCCGGATCGTGCTTTTTCCATATATCTCTGTTGAGCCCTGAGCTGTACATGTACGATACCAGCTTTCCCGAAAGGATAAACGCGTCGCTCATGTCAGGCTCAGAGCTCATGGCTGTATTGGTCCCCGCTACTATCCCTGTGATCTCGCACGGTATTTTCCATTCGTTTCTCACCAGAGCCGCAAGAGCGACAGCTCCGCTGCCGGCCCAGCCTATGTCCACTGCCGCTGCCTTTTTCGCATCTTTTATCTGCCTTCCTATTATCTTTCCGGCTGCTTCTCTCTGAGGCGCGTACACGGAAAGCACATCTTCAAAACGTTCGTTGAGAAATCCCACGAGTCTTTCGGCAGCATCCTCTCCCAGTCTTTCATCCGGATCGAGTCCCGCTCTCTTCGCGTAAGGTTCAAGGCTTTCAAGCTCCATTTCCCTGAGGATCCGGCTTACGGTCCGGCCTCTTCCAACCTTATGCTTTATAAGCTTCCTCATATAATCGTATTTCATGTACCGGGCCGAAAGCTTTGCAGCCGCGAATCTCGACCAGTATACATATTCCGTCCTTTCCTCAGGGTAGAGAAGACCGTATACCTTCCTGAGTATCTCCCCGTCCCTTGAGAGGAAAAGTATTCTGTCGATACCGTTCTCTTCGCAGTATCTGTGTATGAAATGGCAGTATCCTGCGGCAAAAAGGCCCCCGTATATATAGCCGTACTCATATGCGGCTGAGTATGTGATAAGGCCGCAGTGTATCCTGTTATTGACTACGCCTCTGTATCCGCTCCCTATTATGGGGGACATATCCGTGCAGCGGTACTTTTCCGTAAGGTCATTGGGATTTCTGTAAAAAAAGGCTTTGAATCCTCTGCTCTCAGCCATTTTCACATCGCTTACGGGATTATCTCCCACATGAGCGAATGTGAGCGTCTCTCCCATTTCCCTCTTCACTTCATCGAAAAGCCCTCCGTCAGCCTTGCTTCTTCCGTATGCGGATGACAGGAATATCCTCTCTCCTCCGTCATATCCGTTTTTTACAAGGAGCTTTCTTATAAAATCCTCCGGCAGGTACATATCCGTTGTGAAAACGATCTTACGTCCGGCCGATCTGAGGCTTTCGTATATTCTTTTCATAAAAGGATTGGAGCGGCACAGAGCAAGCTCGTTTCTCATCTCTGTTTCCATGCCTTTCTCCTTTGGGATGCCTGTCAGCATCCCGCACTGATCCCATATTTCCTCAAGCGTCACTTCATATGTCCCGGATGCTTCATACCGCCTTTTTCTGGCTCTCGCCTCAGCCTCCTGCCTTATGCGTCTGAAATCCATATACGAAAGCTCTTCGCCTGTTATGCAGAACAGATCCTCAGGGCTTGAAAACGGCCTGAATATGAGAGTATCGAACACGTCAAACGACACTACGTCATATCCGAGCAGGCTCTTTTCAAGGGTCTCCGTATCCATCTGCGTCTCCTCCGATTCCGGCCTGTCCTGAGGCAGCTTCTTTTCCTCGTATATTTCAAGAGCCTTTACCTTGCCGAGACTTTTTATCCTAAGTATCCGGCAGGCAAAGTTGAGCCACAGTAGATAAAGCCAGCTGGCATACTTGCGCGCTCCCCTGCTGTGATCGTGAAACCGGTGGTATCTCTGGCTTATACCGGGATATTTATTTACAAGAAATTCATAAAGCCTGTATCTCATATCATCCCCCGGCCTTGCTCTCATCGTTCTGGTGGCTGTACGCCCGGCACACCTCGTCCGGTGTTCCCGTCATTCTCAGCCTTCCCTTTTCTATCCATACTACCTTTGAGCAGTTTTCCTTTATCGTACCCATGGAGTGGGATACTATGAGGACTGTCGATCCTCCGTGTATCATTTCCTTTATCCTCGCAAGCGACTTCTTCCTGAAGAATTCATCTCCCACGCTCAGCACCTCGTCGAGGATCAGTATCTCCGGAGCGTCCTCTATGGTGGCTATGGCGAATCCCAGCCTTGACACCATTCCCGACGAGAAATTCTTCACCTTCTCATCCATGAAGCCGTCAAGCTCCGCGAACTCCACTATCTCATCGTATCTGCTGTCTATGAAATCCTTTGAATATCCTATGATGGCTCCGTTGAGGTAGACGTTTTCCCTTGCTGTAAGCTCCATGTCAAAGCCTGTTCCCAGCGTTAGAAGCTGAACCTTGCTCCTGTCCACATCCACTCTTCCCGAAGTAGGCTTTAAGGCTCCCGAGACGATCTTAAGAAGCGTGCTCTTTCCGGAGCCGTTCGTACCTATGATCCCTACGACCTCTCCCTTGTATACGTCAAAGCTTACGTGATCAAGGGCTCTCAGCTCCCTGTAGCGCATCCTTCCCTTTATCTTCTGTATGGCGAATTCCTTGATGCCTGATACGTTCTGTGTAGCTATCTGAAAATACATTGATACGTTTTTTACGGATATGACAGGCTTCTCCCCTGCCATCCTCCTGGCATTGTCCATATCGGTATATGATGCTGCCTGCTGTCCGCCGATCTCCCGTACGCCGCTGCGGCCGCCTCCGTTTCCCGGAGGGGTTATTTTCCTGCCCTTTCTCGTAAGTATCATAAGCATGATGACCGCCGTGACAACAACTGCCGTAGTCACAAGGGCGATGAGAAGTATATAGTCGCCTACAGGCTCAGCCTCTTTCTCTTTTTCCGTAGCAGGCGCAGGAGGCGCGGCAGCCCTTGTCACATGAAGGGTGTAAACATTGGGGCCGTTGCCGCCGTTCACAGTGAGGTACACTGTGTTTTCTCCGGTAGCAAGCTCAGTTCCCGATACCTCCATTGAGGCATCGTCGCTGCTTAAAGCCGCATCCACTTCAAGGTTTTCCACATCATAGGGAACGGTCAGAGAATATACCGAAGTCTCAGGAGAAAATCCTTCCACAGGCTCTCCGTTTACTGTCAGGCTCTCTATGAGGGCTTCCTCCTCCATTTCGATGTTCACCGGTACCTGCGATACCGATACAGCTGTATCGATCCGGTTCCCGCTTTCATCCGAGCATACGACAGACTCTACTGTTACAGACGTCTGTCCTCCGGCGACTGAGCGGAATATGAGCAGGTTCCTGGCATCGGTTATGGCTGTATCGTCGTTTATGACAACGACTCCGTCTCCTCCGGATGTCCCTCCCTGGACGTATTCAAGGAGATTCTCGTCATACCTGAGCCTTACCTCAAAGTCCTCTATATCCTCTCCTTCACCGTTATCTATGTATATCCCAACGTAAAAGTCCTCCCTTATGACCACATCGTAGCTCTCCCTGTCGTATCTGACCTCAGCTCCCAATGCGGTACATGGGATAAACGTTGATATAAGCAGTAATATCAAAAACAGCCTTGCGCTGATCCTTATCTTCTTCATTTCCGGCTCCTATAATCTCTGCATGATCTTGTTTTCGTTTTTTCTGAACACATAAAGGCCCAGAAGGAATATGCCAAAGCCCCAGGCCGCCATTTCGAGCCACATCATCCCGCTCGGGAAATGATGGTACATTATGCATTCCCTGGCTGACTCCACATATGAATATATTGGATTTATGTTTATTATCCTCTGAACATATTCAGGCAGTATGTCAACCGGATAGAAAAGCGCGCTCATGTACATCCACAGCGTCAGTATGACCGAGTAAAGATGCTTCACGTCTCCGAAAAACACATACACTATGGACAGTATATACCCGACTCCTATGCAGAAAAGCATCATGAGAGCCACTATGACAGGAAACGCCACTATGTGTATGGACGGCACCATCCTGAACACAGCCAGCATGAGAGCAAAGGCTATGAGCGAATAGAGGAAATTGGCAAGCGCCGTGAATATCCTCGAAAGCGTCAGCACCTGCTTTGGCATCCTCACCTTTATCAAAAGCTGCTTGTTGTCGACCAGCACCGTCATGGCTGATCTCGTAGCCTCCGCAAAAAGAAGCCACAGAACGTATCCGGTCAGATAATATATCGGGAAGTTTTCTATGGATCTGCTGAATATATACGAAAATATCAGCGAAAGCACTGCCATGGAAAGCAGCGGGTTCAAAACGCTCCACAGTATCCCCAGATACGATCTGGCATACTTTCTCTTTATCTCTCTTCCAATAAGTTCCTTTAGCACAAAAAAATATTCTTTTGTCTGTCTTTTCATCCTCTGATTCTCTTTCTTATGTAAATAATGTATTTATATATCCGCGCGTTCAAAAGGTGCCATGCCGTATGCTTCCCGTACT
>CAWVKQ010000024.1:0-31887 GCA_963929955.1 Bacillota bacterium | reverse complement strand
AGATAGAATGCCGCTCCCGGCACGATGATTTCCGTAGCCTCACCTTCAGGAGATCTTTCAAGTTTGAGAAGCTCAACATCAAAATATGCTGTGTTCTGTCCGCCAGTCTCATTTTTCGCCTGCTGGTTTATGCTCTGCCAGGCGAATGTGCCTGTAAAAAGCAGCGGTATCACAAGAATAAGCGTCAGAAGTATCGCTATCATTCTTTTCGTTTTTCCAAACATTCAAAATCTCCTTTCCCCTGAAAAAGCCATCTGCCCTCCGCTGGATACTTTTTTCTTTCCTGTCAAAGTATTCAGCGGAAGGCGGCAAAGCCGTCTCCCACTTTTCAGGAAATGCTCTTCACATCTTCCTGTCGCATATCTTTTTCTTCACCATTTATCTTTTTGTCGATATTAAATTTGAGATTTCAGATTTTTAGTTTCAGGATCCCAGATTTATCCATAAAGCGGGGCGAATGCCACCATCGCTAGCGTAGTAGACACCGTTGTCAAACATAGCGCCTTCAATATTGACGACAGTCAAGTTATTTATATTATAACGCGGCGAGCGCAGCCACCAGTGGTAACCACTCCCATTAATCAAAGCTTTCCTCATATTCTCAGGTACTATCACTCCTACTTTCCCAAGTGTGTAATCCTTAGCTACTGCAACTTTCTCCGAACTTAAATTCGTATTTACAGTACCGAACACATCAGCCTCTGAAAGGAGAAATACCTTATCCTGAGTTTCAAAGAATTCATCTGAATTCCATTCCTGTCTCGTATTCAATGTGGTCTGAGCCACATGAGCGTTTATAGTAGTTTTACCACTTAGCCATGTTCCGTTAAGATACGTCCTCATCTCACTGTCACGCCATATGTTATCACCATTTAGATATATTCCGTCAAAGCTTCTCTTTTCAAGTATATCCTTTGACAAGAGCAGCGCCTTATTTCCATCCCTTGCAAGCACGTACCAGTCGATTCCGTCAAGTGTCGCTGTCTTAAGCGTTCCCGGCTCTATGTCCCCTATTCCTTCAGTATCCCAAGGAGAAGTTACCTTAACTTTATATGTACCAACTGTCTTGTTATCCACTGTTGAAAGTGCCTGTACCGTAAGCTCTCCGCCTATGTATTCATCTGCCGCCACTGTAAGAAGTCCGTCAGCGTTTACAGAAGTACTGTTCGACTGTCTCCCCTGTACTGTCCATGTTACCTTCTGATTACCGTGTTTGGCGTCTCCCATCTTTACTTCAGCATTGAAGTCGAGGGTCTTTCCTGCCTGCACGCTTGTCGCGCTGTCTGCTGCCGTAACAGTAACAGTAAGATCTCTTCCTGCCGCCTGATTGAGAAGGAACAGGGCGTCATCTGTCGGAGGCGCTCCTGCGTTGGAGCCGAAGAAACCATCGTCTCCTGCATCAGTTCCTCAGTCTCCCATTGTAGCGAACTGTCCTACTACGTTTATTCCGTAGTACCAGTCATCTCCCGTATCCTTTATCTGACTTATTCCATCGAGGAGAAGTCCTGTCGCCGTTCCGGGCTCTATAGCGTCTGCCCAGTATGCCCAGCCGTCTGTATCATATACCCAGTAGTTTCCCACAGGCGATCCTGCTTCTATCCACTCCTGCATAGTCATGACCGTACTTGTAAGAGTGTTCCTGGCTGTATGGGTCTGGTCTGCAACTGTCTTAATGTCGGTGCCTTCTACAGGTGATGTTTCATCTTCTGTATCTTCATCGTTATCATACACTTCATCTCCCTGCTTTGTTTCATTCAGAGAGTAGGCATGATAGTCATCGTAATGAACGTCATCATCGGGATTTGTCCCTTCATATGTACCGTTGATATCAGCCTTTAAGCTGTCTGCATTCATATTGAATGTAGGCATATATATGGTGCTTCCCGCCATATCCCACTCGAAATACTCATGGAAGGTATCGTCTCCTGCCCCCGGGATATGAGTCTTCCATGTGGTGACGTCGTTGATATCGGCTCCGCTTACTACAGATTCAGCCGCTTTGTTGTCAGCACCCGTATCTCCTGTCTTAAGTCCGGCTCCGTCTCCTATCTCCATATACTCGTCAAGTCTTACCCTTGCGAAAATAGGGACTCCCTCACCGGGCTTTGTGTAGTTTTCAACATAAACATCTTTGTTTGTCCCGTCAAAATCATCGTGCAGCCTTCCTCCCGGATTAACCGCTCCGGCCGCTTCGTTAAGAGCCGTCTGGCTTATTGCCTGCCAGGCGAAAGTTCCTGTTAAAAGCAGGATCACGCACAGCGCCACAGCGATTATGCTGGAGGTCAGCTTTTTCTTCTTTGCTTTCTCCATTCTCTTTCTCTCCTTTCATTTTCCCTCTTGATCTATGTAAACTGACCGCTCTATGCGTATCAGGATCTGCCCTCCTCGTCATCAGCCTTCCTGTTTATCCTCCAAAGAACGTTTACGAGGATCACTATCACTGCTGTGAAGAATATGATCACAGGGAAATTGTCCGTTATTGTCTCTGCTATATTCCCCAGTATCTCGCTGTGCCATATGACCTTCCCGACCACATTGCCGGCAGGAACCAGCGCTTCATCAGGCTCGGGGTTTTCTATACCCTGAGTCTGAAATGCAGGCTGTCCCGTATCCTCGTAGCTTCCCACTATATCTATTATCCTGTGGGTGACGGTAGTAGTGCTGTTTGCAAGGTAGGTGATATCATCTCCAACCTGTAATGTATCAGGCTCAACGCTCCTGTTTATGACAAGAGAGCCTTTTGGTATCTCGCTTTGCATGGAACCCGATAAAACTATCATCCCCGAAAATCCCGCAAGGCTTTTAGGGCTTCCGTCGCTTGAGCTTCTCACAAGCACAGCGCCCAGTATCATGAGAACAAGAAGGCTGTAAAAGACTATTGTTCCTATGGTCTTTCCCGCATGTTTTTTCCCGACCTTCTTAACATCGGATTTTTTTCCTTCTGATCCGGCTTTCTTCTTGATTTCCCCATCGGTCTTTTTATCAGAGGATACGATATTTTCATGATGCTCCGCGTCCTCCGCTCTGACGGAGTCAAGCTCACACTGAAGCCTGTCCACTTTCTCGGAAAGCTCATTATATGCACGGAGCAGCAGATACAGCTTGTGATCTATATCGCTTTCCTTTTTCTTTTCTTCTGTATTCCTTTCCTCATTTGCCATGGTCTCACAGGTTTTACCACATAATTTTCATTATGTGGTATTGCATCAAATACACGGTGAACTTCAGACATAACAAACGAGCCTTATATATCGCGGATATGCCTGTTTTAAGAAAAAAACGGATTAAAAAGACCTGCCTTTTCTCATTTCTTTAAAAAGGCCTTTTTGTGATATGAAATTTTTTTGTCCGGTAATCGATCAACACGTATTGACAAGAGGGGGGGTATATGGATTACTCTTATTATACAAATATAGTACGATATCTTTTTATGTTTTCTGAAAGCTTTTACCACATAATGAAAATTATGTGGTATTTATCTGCCTACATAGTCAGGTCAAGCCTTTCAAGGATCTTCATATGCTCGTTATCTGAGCTCATCACGTATATCCTCGTTGTATTTATGCTGGAATGACCAAGCACATCTGCGAGCTTTGCTATATCCTTGCTGACAGAATAAAAGCATCTGGCGAAAAGATGTCTCAGATTATGAGGAAACACCTTGCTCTTCATCACTCCTGCCTTTTCGCACAGGCTCTTCAGCTTTTTCCATATGTTGCTTCTGTCCACTGGTCTGCCGTTTCTCGTCACAAAAATGGAGCCTTCTTTTATCTGAAACTTTTTCATATACCTCTCAAGGTTTTTCTTCAGCTTCCCGCATATGAGAACGACTCTTACCTTCCCTTTCATCCTTATTACAGCCTTTCCGCTTTTCACAGCTTCGGCGTTTATATATTTTAACTCCGATACCCTTATCCCTGTGGCGCAGATGGTCTGGATCAGCAGGGCCAGCTTTTCACTGTCAGCGTTTGCTGCTGTAAGAAGCTTCCTGTATTCTGCATGTGTAAGCTCTTTTTCCTCGCATACAAAAGCGATCTTCTGAACTCTCAGTCTTTTTATTCTGAGCTCATCCCTTCCCAGAAATGACAAAAAGCCGTTTACGGCGGCTATCTTTGTGTTGACGCTTCCTGCCTTATACCTTTCCGCAAGATACGCTTTGTACTTTACGGTCATCTCCTTTGACAGGGCGTTTCCGTCCGTGAATTTTGCAAAAGCTCTGATATCCCTTATATACTGCGATATTGTTGACGGGCTCTTTTCATCTTCCTTCATGCGCTTTATATACTCTTTCAGTTCCTTTTCCAAATCGACACCTCCGTTGATCTTTACTCTTCATATATTCTAAAGATATATTCTAAAGCATGTACGGCAAAAGTCTCTTTTAGACAAACGCTTGTTATTATTGTAAACAGAAAAACAACGGCACGCCTAAACGTACCGTGCAAACATCAAATTTGAAAATAGCAATCAATTTCCGTTTTCAATCTTTACTTCCCAAAATCGATATCATATATTCATAGAAATATTCATAGAAAAAGTCCAACCTCTCACCTTAAAGTTGGACTTTTGTCTACAGTATGTCATAACCACCGGTTCACTGGTGGTTATGATTAACGCTTTTCAATTGACGGAATATCTTCTCTTTTTATATCCTTGTTTTCACTATAGCATCCATAAATATATCTCTCGCAGCCAGCTCTTTAAAATATTCTTCAGGATCTACGACCTGTTCTGACGAGAAAAACCCAGGTTCTCCTATTCTTCCGTCAGCCAGCATCCTCGTTGTAACAGCTCCGGGGAACCCTACCGTAAAAGCTCCCATGGTCATATTCCATTTTTCATACGGCCCCATAACGGACTCTATTGAATATGTTTGTTTTATCCCGTCCTTTTCACCATCTACGATCACTTTAAGCACCTTATGATCATTAGGCTTTTCCGGAACTGCCGGTTCCGTTTCCTTTAAATGCTTATCTATGAGAGCACACGTAAAATCTCTTGGTATCACGTCTGCTCCGTTTACATTAATCGGGTCTGTTTTACCCATTCCGATTCCCAGCATAAATCTCAATCGCTCTTCAAATTTCACAGGCAGCGAAAGTTTGAAGCATACATTTTTTATACCCTTTTCCGCGAAAGATATCGGCATTGTAGCCACCTCTGAATGGATTACATCATATACGGGAAGCACTCCCAGGTTATATCCGAAATCAAAATCCGCTATTTCCTGAAATGGTTTGAGCTCCACATGTTTTCCATCTCTGAAGCAATAATTGTTTCTTGAATACTCATCCAATATTGTATTAAGAGAATAAGGTGGAACGAAACGAAACCCTGGATCATTGAAATTGGCTATCCCATCGTATATTGCCACCGTCTCCACTGTATCCAGCCTGTCAACTGCATATTTAGCCATTACGTTCACCATGCCGGGAGCGCTTCCGGAACCCACGATTCCTGTAATTCCGGCAGCCTTGAAATCATCGTGATACTTAAGCTGTTCCAGAGCCCAGTGATAAAGTCCGCCAAAATCCGTATATGCTGTCTTGCCTATAAGGCATGCATCCATTACAGCCGTATTGAAAATGTGAGATGAGGCATTAAGTACAGCATCGTATTCAGCCAGCTCCTTTCCCAGTTTCTCCGTGTCTGTAATATCTACGGATACAGTGTTTATCTTATCACAGTCAAGCTCTTTTTTTCTCTTTGCCAACGCCTCTTCGTTTATATCGATGAGCCGGATTTTCTCAACATTCTTGTTTTCAACAAAATCAAGAATCGCTCCCAGCGCCATCTTGCCTGCTCCGCCCACTACTGCTATTTTCATGATATTCCTCCTTTTTCAATAACATCATCCTGCTTTTGCAGTCAACCTTTTCATAACACACATAAATAATGCAATTGCTGTGCCAGTCAAGATGCTTTTCTTAAATCCAACTGTTTTCAACGCTTACAGCTATCAAGCTGTTTTTATCCTGCTTCCGGAAAAAAGCAGAATTTCATTTCAGCAATTTTGGGGTTGCTATAATGAAATTTTCCATTTAAAATATACTAAATAAAAAGGAGGCTTTTCCCCATGCCTGAACTTAAAGAATCACAAAAATCAAAAATTCTTGATACACTATTTTCCAAGGACTATTTTATCTTCTCAAAGGAACTCAATATACTTTATATTGATGACTCTCTGTCATCACTCCGACCCCTGTTCGAAGAGCATTTATCACAGCTTGTCCATACAGGCGCTGCGACCATTAACACCGGAGAAAACGTATATGAACTGCAAGCCATCCCTTTAGGAGAGACATATATCGTACGTATAACAGACACGAGTTCCCAATCTCAGCTTATCAGCGACCTGGAAACTGCCACCGACATCAACAACGAATGGAGAAATCTATTCGCCAGGTACGGAGGAGATACTGTATGGATAACAGACTCAAAAGGCAATACACTTGTTGCAGACGAAAAGATAGCAATGAATCTGGGGATTGACAAAGAAGAATTCGATGGCAAAAATATTATTGACCTTGAACGCCAGGGGTTGTTCAAACCTTCTGTAGGAAGACTTGTTTTGCAGAGCAACAAAATAGAAGTTGCTCTGCAACAGACACGCAACGGTAAACTTTTTTTATGCGTAGGCACTCCTGTTTTTCATAAGAACGGTCGTCTCTCTAAGATCGTAATAATATCAAAGGATTACTCAAGCCATATATCTCTAAGTGAATTTATAGCTGACAGCGGATGTGACGGTATCGCAATGGACAGGCTGGATGCGATTCCTGACGATTTTATAACAGGCCATCCGGCAATGCTTGATTGCCTGCGAATCAGCAAGCTGGTTGCCGGAATAGATGCCACTGTGCTTCTGTCAGGGGAAACAGGCGTGGGAAAGAGTAAACTGGCACACATAATCCACAAGCTCAGTACAAGAGCAAATGAGCCTTTCATAGAGATAAACTGTGGTAGCATTTCGCCTTCTCTCATTGAATCCGAGCTGTTTGGTTATGCATCCGGGGCCTTCACCGGAGCTACACGAGAAGGCAAAGCGGGTCTTATAGAAGCAGCAGACAGAGGGACTGTATTTCTTGACGAAATTAGTGAACTTGGTATTTCCGAACAGGTGAAACTCCTTGAAATCATACAGGATAAGCAGCTCACACGCATAGGAAGCACATCTAAGACAAAAGTCGACGTAAGGTTCATAGTAGCATCTAACAGAGATCTGGAAGAAATGACAGAACAGAGACTCTTCAGGAAAGATTTGTTTTATCGTATAAACGTTATGCCCATATACATCCCTCCCTTGAGAGAAAGACAGTCTGATATTTCACTGCTCGCGGATCACTTTGTAAAACAAAATAACAAAAAATACAATAACGAAAAAGCGATTACTCCTTCTGCCATGAAGGCACTTTTGAACTACACATGGCCCGGCAACATCAGAGAGCTTGAGCATGTAATGGAAAGAGCTCATATCATCTCGCAGGGAAAATTCATAGACACTGTCGATCTGCCTGCCAAAATATCAGGCCTGCGACCTGATATGCCAGACGACAATATCGTATCGGTTAACAGGATAGGGACACTCCAGGATATAGTGGAACAGGCTGAAAAAGAACTTATTTCCCTTGCCATGGAAAAATACTCCACCGCAAAGGAAATAGCCGAAGCTCTCGAAAGCAACCCGTCAACGATTTCCAGAAGAATAGAAAAATACGGATTAAAACGAGGTTCTAAAAAAAATAAAACTTAGTGAATCCCACGCTTTTTTCATGTATAATTATCTATGCAAAATCATCTTTGAAAACAAAAAGGAAACGAATAACATGAAGATATTTATAAGCGCTGACATGGAAGGCGTCGCCGGAGTCACCACATGGGAATCCACAAGATACGGAGGCCAGGGATATGAAGAAGCCTGCCGCCTCATGACCCGCGAGGTGGCGGCCGCCTGTGAAGCTGTCACAGGATCCGGAGGACAGGCAGTCGTAAAGGACGGGCACGAGGATGCCGTTAATATCGACATAGAGGCTCTTCCCGAAGGCACCCGGCTCATACGCGGCTGGATGACCTCTCCCGAAGGGATGATGGGAGGTCTTGACGAAACGTTCGACGGAGTTATTTACATAGGATACCATTCGCCGGCAGGCATGAACACAAGCCCACTCACTCACACCGTTGAATATTCCTGGTTCAACTGGGTAAAGCTCAACGGCAGACTGGCATCGGAGTTTTCACTTAATGCCGTCTACGCGGACAGTCTGGGCGTGCCGTCTCTTTTCATATCGGGAGACAGCGGTATCTGCCGTCACGCAGGCGAGCTCTATAAGGATATTGCGACAGTTTCCACAAAGGAATGCACGGGGAACGCCACATGCAGCATCCACCCGGATGAAGCGGTGAAAATGATAAAAGAAGGCGTGAAAAAAGCTGTTTCCCGTATAAAAAAGCCTGCGCCACGGGACGGCCGGATGCTTCTTGAGATGAACTTCAAAGATCATCAGAAGGCAAAGGCAGCCTCATATTATCCGGGAGCCGTCCTTTCGGACTGCAATACAGTCACGTACACGGCTGAAAACGTAAAGGATTTTATGATAGCCAAAATGTTTATGTTTGAAATCTAGAAGATATGAGGAGGATCGTATGGGACTTCCCGAAAACTGCCCGATAAAGCTCAGAGCCAAATACAGAAAAGGCCCGGCTGACCTTATAACAGACGTGCCGGGCGTCACTGTGGGCCACAGGACTCTTGAAGATCCCGAAAAGCATATACACACAGGAGTTACCGCTGTTTTCCCTCACGGAGGGAACATATTCAGAGAGAAGGTGGCTGCCGGAGTTTCTGTGATCAACGGATTCGGCAAAAGCGCCGGACTTATCCAGGTAATGGAGCTTGGGACAATAGAAACTCCTGTCCTTATGACCAACACCTTCAGCGTCGGCACAGCAGTAAACGCTCTCACAAGGTACATGCTTGAGGAAAACGAAGACATAGGGACGTCAACGTGCACCGTAAACTGTCTCGTCACGGAATGCAATGACGGAGAGCTCAGCGATATACGCGGCATGCACGTTACCGAGGACGACGTTTTAAAAGCCCTTTCCTCAGCGCAGGCTTCCTTTGAAGAGGGAGCTGCAGGCGCGGGAACAGGCATGATCTGTATGGGCCTTAAAGGCGGCATAGGCTCCGCCTCAAGGATCATTGCTCTTGACGGAAAAGATTACACCATGGGTACCATAGTCCTCTCAAACTTCGGCGAAGCAGGCAACCTCAGGATAGAGGGCAGAACAATTGCTCCTCCTTCAGCTTCTCCTTCCCGGGCTCACGAGACAGACAAAGGCTCTGCCATAATAATAACCGCTACGGACATACCCCTTGACAGCAGACAGCTTGAACGGATCGCGGCCCGGGCCGCGGCGGGGCTCGGCAGGGTCGGTTCCTTTATAGGGACGGGAAGCGGCGATATATCCATCGCATTTTCCAACGCTTCCATAATACCTCATTACCCGCGTTCTTCATTTACGGAACTGAGGACCGTCGCTGAAAGCAAAATGGACATGCTCTTTGAAGCTGCTGTGGAATCCATCGAAGAGGCTGTTATAAGCTCTCTCTACCACGGCAGGACCATGACCGGCATAAGGGGAAAGAAGGTCCCGGGATTAACGGAGATCCTTGAAAGAGACATCGGATAAAGAAAGGAGCGCATATGCTTGGAATCATAGGAGGCATGGGGCCCATGGCCTCGTCCCTGTTTTACAACATGCTGATCGAAAAAACGCCTGCCGAAAGCGATCAGGATCACATGGATCTCATCATGATAAGCCATGCTTCCATGCCTGACAGGACAAAGGCCATACTTTCGGGAGACGAAAAAAGGATCAGTGAGATAAAAGATCTGCTTGAAAAGGATATACGCAGCCTCATCGGCGCAGGCTGCGAACATATAGCGGTGACCTGCAACACGGCTCATTACTTCATCGACCTTCTGGGGCCCGAAAAAAAAGCCGTGATACACATGATCGACGAGACCGCCGGAGAAGCCGGGAGAAGAAGCGTCAGCGGCAGGGCCGCGCTTCTTGCAACCGATGGCACCGTGAGGACAGGTATATATCAGGATTCCATGAAAAAACACGGTATCCATGTGCTCACACCCTCCGGTGAGTGCCAGAAAAACATAATGTCAGTCATATATGATCATGTAAAGAGCGGAAGACCCGTCCCCGCCCGCCTCTGGCAGTCAATCCACGACGAAATAAGCGCCATGGACTGCGACTGCGCCGTACTGGGCTGTACAGAGCTCTCTGTGGCGGCAAGGGATCTGTCTCTTGACATTTCCGACAGAGGGTTTTACATAGACCCGCTTGATATACTGGCCAAAAGATGCGTTGAAATTTACAAGGAGAAGACAAGATGAACCAGCAGGAAAGCGCTCTGAAGGAAAAAGTTTACGTAATAGGTCACAGGAATCCGGATACGGATTCGATATGCTCGGCCATAGCATACGCGCGCTTCAAGGAGGCGACCGGAGGAAAGGCTGAATATATCCCGTGCAGGGCAGGCCTCGTCAATGATGAGACGAAATTCGTCCTCGATTATTTTGACGTTGAGCCGCCTCAGTACATAGGCTCTGTTCAGCCGGAAATATCGGACATAGACCTCAACACTGTCGCGGGCCTGAAAAAAACCGATTCCATAAAGCGCGCCTGGGACCTCATGAACGAGCACGGAACGAGATCCGCCCCTGTACTGTCGGAGGGAAAGCTGGAAGGCATCATATCCATAACCGATATAGCCCAGTCCTACATGGCGCAGAACGACAGCCGCATGCTGTCCAACGCTAGGACCAGTTTTGCCAGCATATCCGAAACTCTCAACGGCCGCATAGTATGCTGCGGCAAAGAAGAATGCTTCGAAAAGGGCAAGGTCACCATAGCTGCCTCAAGCCCGGAAATTATCGAGGAATTCATAGAAAAAAGCGACCTGGTCATCGCCGGTAACCGTTTTGAGACGCACTTTACAGCCATAGAGACAGGAGCGAAATGCCTCATACTGTGCCAGGGCTCGATGCCGACCCAGACCATACAGAAGCTGGCTGAGGAAAGAGGGTGCGTCATAATAAGCACTCCTTACGACACATTCACCACTGCCAGGCTCATAAACCAGAGCATACCTGTAAGCTTTTTCATGACTCACGAGAACATCGTGACGTTCCGCAAGGGCGATTCCCTTACAGATGTAGAGGATATAATGAGGACCAACAAGTTCCACAACTTTCCCGTCATAGACGAAGACGGCATGTACGTAGGCTTCATCTCAAGGAGACGTCTGCTCAACATGCACAGAAAAAAGGTGGTACTTGTTGATCACAACGAGATAACCCAGTCGGTAGACGGGATCCAGCAGGCGGAAGTCCTTGAGATAATCGACCATCACAGACTCGGGGGATTTGAGACCCTCGGTCCTGTTTACTTCCGGAATCAGCCCGTAGGCTGTACCGCAACCATACTGGCTCAGATGTACGAGGAGGCAGGGCTCGCACCGGACAAGAAGACCTCCGGCCTTCTGGCGGCAGCCATCATCTCCGATACTCTCATGTTCAAATCGCCGACCTGCACACCTGTTGACGTTTCCACCTGCGAAAAACTTTCGAAAGCCGCGGGCATAAACATAGAAAAAATGGCGGCGTCCATGTTTGAGGCCGGCAGCAGCCTTCATGGCAAGACGCCTGAAGAGCTCTGCTACAGAGACTTCAAAATGTTCTCAAACGAAGGCTATGATTTCGGAGTGAGCCAGATAAGCTCTCTGGACAGCAAAGAGTTTGAGGGCCTGAGATACAATATAGAACAGTATCTCCGCGTAGTCATGAAGTCTCAGGAGCTTGACATGATGTTCATGATGATGACAGATATAGCATCGACCAGCACAGAGCTTCTCTGCTGCGGCAACATGGCTGCTCAGGTGGCCAGAGAGGCCTTTGATATCCCGGAAGATGATGAAAAGATCATCCTGAAAGGCATAGTTTCAAGAAAGAAACAGTTCCTGCCTGCCTTTGTGGAAGCCCTTCACAAATATGAGCAGTAAACAGCCGCCCGTAAAAAGACCGCATAAAAAGCCGGGCTTTTTATGCGGTCTTTATTTCACCGCTTTCTCATCATTACTGAAGGTTTAGCCTGAGTGACAGTATCCTCTCGGTTATTACATGAAATGCTGCGAGCTGGACTGCCGTCATCAGGAAGAATGAGGCCACAGCCATCTGGCTGACGCTGAACACATCGTTCTCCACATCGGCGAACATGGTTCCGAGCCATCCCATGAATCCCACATTGTCAGCCACGACCGCCAGGGTCATGAATATTGCCGAGACCAGCATGCTCATGCCTATATACGCTCCCAGCGCCAGCAGTATCCTGTGTTTGTTAGCCAGCTGACCTATGGCAAGAGCCGCATATATCTGGTATATGCTCTTTAATACGGACAGCACTATCAGTATGATAACCTCTGCCATTACCAGAATGTATCTTGGATCCTCATCCCAGATTCTTCCCATAAAATCCCATACAGCGGGAAGCATTCCTATACCTCCGCCGCCTGCCAGTATCATCAGGGATATGAATGCCGTTATCACGCTTATGATGACGACCATGGCTGCTACGATGCCCTTTGCCGTTATAAGCTGCCATGCCCTGACAGGCAGAGTATGCATAAGATATCCTTCGTCTCCAAGAAGCCCCTTATAGAACCTCATTATAACTATCATGAGCGTAGCCACTATGAGAGCCACAAACACAGCGAAATACATGAGCCCTGTCACGATCTCAACTATTGCCAGAAATACGCCCAGTCCCGGCGTCCCGTCATGAAATATATTTCCGAGAACGTGTATGCTGATGCTGAAGAGTATGCTGGCTGCTATGAGAGCCGCCCATATGACCGTCATCAGCCTCATGCCGGATTTTATCTCATATTTTATCAGCCTGCCTGTCATCTTCCTTCACCTCCTCCGAAGGGAACCATCCTGAATGTGTCCTTGAACACATCGTCAATGGATTTACCCTCCTTTTCCTTTATATCATCCACAGTTTCATGTCTTGCTATTTTCCCGTCTTTCAGGAATATGACTTCATCCAGTATCCTTTCTATATCCGATATGAGATGTGTGGAAATCAATACCGTACCTTCCTCGTTATAGTTGTTTATTATAGTGGTGAGTATATAATCCCTTGCCGCCGGATCCACTCCCGCTATAGGCTCGTCGAGCAGATACAGCTCAGCTCTTCTGCTCATCACCAGTATGAGCTGAGTTTTTTCCCTTGTGCCCTTTGACATGGTCTTTATCCTGTCTTCCTTTTTTATGCCAAGCGAGGCGCACATCATCTCAGCCTTGCTTTTGTCAAAGTCTCCGTAAAACTCATCGAACATGTTTATAACATCTCCGACCTTCATCCAGTCGGCAAAATATGTCTTGTCCGGAAGGTAGCTTATCACGGATTTCGTGTAAACTCCCGGTCTCCTTCCGTCTATATATACATCCCCTTTTGTGGGCATTATGAGCCCGTTCATCAGCTTAATCATAGTGGTCTTCCCGCTTCCGTTGGGTCCCAGAAGACCTATGACCTTCCCCCTTCCCATTTTCAGGGATACTCTGTCAAGAGCCAGCTTCCCGCTGAACACCTTGCTCACATCGCAAAACTCCGCAAGTATGCCTGTCTTCACTCTTCCTCTCCTCCTCTCTCCTCTATCATCCTGACGACATCATCGGCATCGTAGCCGATCGCTGCCATCTCTCTTATGAATTTCTCTATGTTCTGCTTGGCTATGTTTTCCTTCATTCTCATCACCAGTTCCTCATCTGTTGTAACAGTCCTTCCCGCAGTTCTGTTTGTCACAACGAATCCGTCGTTTTCAAGCTCGCTGAGAGCTCTCTGCATGGTATTTCTGTTTACTCCGGCATCCTCTGCCAGATCCCGTACCGTTGGAAAAGCTCCCCCCATCTCATACTCTCCGGCGACTATGGCTATGACAAGCTGCTCTTTTAGCTGCGGCCATATGGGCCTGCTGTCATCAAGCTTCCATTCCATACGCTGCCTCCCTTCCGTACATAATCACTGCTTCTGCGTTCGCTCTTTGCGTTTATCTTGTCTTATTGTCATATTGTCCTATGTGCTTAAGACAATAATAATATACATCATCTCATGGACCGATGCAATACCTTTTTTGAAAATTTATGATGCTATGCTGCTTATGTCATTTCATCCTGCCCATTATAATATAGTATGCAGGGAACAGTATGACGGCTGAAAAAGTCCACGCGACCACCTCTATGAAATACACCCCGCCTGTTCCCAGCAAAGTCAGCGTAAGCACGGTCATCACCACGCGGCCCGCGAACTCCATACCGCTTGAAAGAACCACTATCGACATCTTGTTGAGAGCCATGACTATGTTTCTGTACGTATTTATGATATAGAGTATTATGAGGAAGAGGCTCATATTGAACAGGTATCTGTATGCTATGTCCATGACATCTTCTGCCATATCGCTGCTCTGGTCTATAAAGAGCATGAGTATATATCTTCCCAGTGTTATCATTATTATCCCGAGAGAAACAGAGACAACGGCTCCGAAAACAAGTGATATCCTTGTGCCCGCTTTGATCCTTTCCCTGTTCCCCGCTCCGTAGTTCTGGCTGGTATATATCATCATGGCGCTTCCCATTGCAAGGGAAACAGCCTCCAGTATACCGTAAAGCTTATTGGTAGCGGTGAAACCGGCTACATAAAGGAACCCCATATTGTTCAGGCCGAACTGCACCACTATGCCTCCCACTGCAATGATGGCATACTGGAATGCTGTGGCAGCCCCCTTGTTCCACAGCTCCTTAACTGTTTTTCCGTCAAAGCGCCACTCCTCTCTTTCCGACCTTACCATGGAGATCCTGCGGAACATAAGGAAGCAGTAGGATCCTGCTGCAGCCTGTGAAATGACCGTAGCAACAGCCGCTCCTCCTATTCCCCAGTGAAAAACCATGACAAACAGCAGATCAAGGCCAATATTCATGGCGGTTGATATTATAAGCCCCACAAAAGGACTCCTGCTGTCTCCCAGGGCTCTCAATACTCCTGCCAGATTATTGTATACGGTCATGATGAATATCCCGCCGTACATTATGGATATATATGTCAAAGCGTAATCGAATATATTTTCCGGAGTGCTGAGAAGCCTCAGCACAGGTTCGGCAAATATAATGCCGATGGCAGCCAGCATCGCTCCCACCGCGATGCTCATTGCGATCGACATGTTTATGCTCTTTTTAAGCTTGCTCAGATCCTTCTCGCCAAAGGCTGAGGCTATTACGACAGAAAATCCCTGACCGAATCCTGCCGCCGCCCACAGCATGAACCAGTATATCCAGTCAGTGGCTCCTATTGCCGCAAGCGCGTCCACTCCTACTCCCTGTCCCACTATTGCGGCGTCTACCACCGTATATAGCTGCTGGAGAAGATTGCCGCCTATTACAGGCAGCATGAACCTGAATATCAGCCTCTTGGGATCTCCCGACGTCATATCGCTTATACGTTTTTCCGCTCTGATGTCAAATTCTTTTTTCCCGTCCATTTTCACGCTTCCCCTTTCAACTTTGTGTCAATGCATATTGTTTTACCGCCAGATGGAATTATATCATAATTCATATGCGATGTTATGATATTCTTTATATTATTACCGTTGGTTCACACATGCGGCCTCGCGGTTGCATATTCAATAAATAGCGCAAAAACCGCCTCCCGGGTAAGTCATCATACTTTCCTGCGAGGCGGCTTTTTCAGATGATATGTATACTCTTATTTTAATATCCTGTCTATGAGATGGATAAAAAGATCCGGGAGCACATCGAAGTTGTAGCTTTTTTCCAGTCTCTCCGTATACTTGTGCATGTCCTTTCCCGAGGATCCGAGGACCATGGCGGGTACTTTGAATTTTTTCAGTTCCGCCACAGGGAAGTCGTACAGTATGTCCATCCCTATGAGGTTTTCGAATATGGCGTCAAAATCCATTCCCTCAGCCAGCCATGTGTAACAAAGATCCGAGATCCCGTAATACTCGCTCGTCTTTACGGTCTCGCCGTGAGCCGATGCGGCGTAGGATATGAGATCCTCTATGTTGTCGAGCATTCTTCTCGTATCCTCATCATCCTCTTCTATGTTCACATCAGGATAATACGGAGGAAGTACCGAAACCACTATCATAGGTTTCTTGTCGCTGTAAAGCTCATAAAGATCCTTCATGAGCCTGAGGCAGGCTGACTGAAGCTCGGGATTTTCACTAAGATACTCTTCAGCCTTTTTTCTCATATACGCGGACAGATCGCCCTCGAACGTCTTTTCCACCGCCCTGTACATCTCTCCGTATGTCATGACGCACGGCTTCGCCTCATAATGAGCCGGCTTCCTTTCCGCAAAAGCTTCAAAGCCTTTTACCTTTTCATCCATGAGGCGTATCGTATTGTCAAAGGCTTTTTCCGCTACTGCCCTGAGCTTTCTCATGGTATCCTCCGGATCCACCTTTATTGTGGCAATATTGAAATACGCGGCGGAAAACAGGCTCGTGGAAAGAGAATAATTCTCCTTCATGTCCTGAAGCTTGAGACCTGCCGGCGGCGCGCTGGTGATACCGTGATTCTTCTGGCAGAAATCGGGATTGAGCGCCATTTCCCTGTATACCTCGGCAGCCATTATATTGGCATCAAGACCAAGGAGCGGTTCCTCGCCGTGGGTCATGGCTCCCGCGCAGAAAAACATAGGCATTACCTTACCTGCTCCGCCGTACTGTATATATCTTACTCCGTCCTCCTGTCCGTCTACCATATAGCCTTCCGTCAGGAGAAGCGTCCTGTATCTGAGACCTCTTTCTTCCGCAAAGCTCGTGAAGAACGGGATCGCTGCCAGCATCCCCTCGGAATTCGTTTCCTCGCCGCATACTGCCACATAAAGGAGGTTTCCCTTCAACCCCTTTTCTTCAGCATAATGTCTCAGAAGCTCTATGCTGAGGGCATGTCCGAATTTCATATCTATGACTCCGCGCCCGAAATACCAGTTGCCGCTTTCAAGGTCGCGCCTTGCATCATCGCTGAGAGAAAGCTCGCCTATCCTTTCTGTGATGGCTTCAATATCGCAGGCTATGTCCTTGAGCGCTCCGAACTCCTCCAGATCCACCACATCGTAATGCCCCGTCAGTATGACTGTGTCGGGACTCTCCGGATCCAGCTCCAGATAGGCGGCTGCAACTACCCTGTCAAAGGGATCGCCCTCCATCGGCACCATCATAACGTTTTCCGGTTTCTCCTTGAAATAAGGTATCTCCATGAGAAGCTCTTTTATCACGTACGCTGCCTGCACCTCATCCGCTGTTCCGGAAACACTGGCAGCCTTTACCAGCTTTTTAAGATTTTCGTACAATCTTTTCCTGTCTATCATAACATCCTCCCTGTATTTTATGCATATGAACAGTTCAACGCAAATACCATGCCATATTTCACCGTTGAAATTCCGGGCTTTTGGAGCAATTTCCCCGCGTGCCTTCAAAAATATATCAAATATTTTTTTTACTGTAAAATATTCCGCCGCTTGTACGCCCGCCAAACCTGCCGTATAATTTATTATGACATGCTGTAATACGACGAAAAGGAAAGAGAAAAATGAAAACAATAATACATAACGGAAAAATCTACATGAAAAGAGGCTGCTTCGCCCAGGCTCTCATGATCGAAGACGGCGTTATAACAGATGCGGGAAGCAATGATCGTATCCTCGCCATGAGGAACGGCGCTGACGAGATATACGACTGCGGCGGAGGAACTGTGCTTCCCGGCCTCAATGACAGCCATCTTCACCTTATGCAGTACGGAGAGACTCTGAATCAGGCTGATATAGAAAACGCCTCCTCCGTGGACGATCTCATTGAAAGGTGCCGCTCATTCATCAAAAGCCATCCCGACAAGGTCAAAAACGGCCTGCACGCCATGGGCTGGAATCAGGATCTCTTCAAAGGCGAAAAAAGAATGCCAAACAGACACGATCTGGATAAGATCAGCACCCATATCCCCATCGTGCTCGAAAGAGTATGCGGTCACATAGCTTCCGTGAATACCTGTCTCATGGAAAAGCTCGGCACAGACCCTTCCACAGAAGGCATACTGAGAGGCGATCAGTGCCTTGGCGCCAAGGAGGCTGTTCCCGACTTTACAATGGATGAAAAGAGACAGATAATCACAGATACCATGAAAAAAGCTGCATCCTTCGGACTCACAAGCCTCCAGAGCAACGATATAGGCGCTGATTTTTCCGACAGCGGCCGGGCCTTTGCCATGATGCGCGATATATACGCCAAAAATGAAGCTGCTGTCAGATACCATTACCAGATGTGCTTTGAAAGCCCCGATGAATTCTCAAGGTTTCTCGCCTCTGAAGAATTCACGGGAGATCTGTATCCGGAAGATTCCTGGCTTACTCTGGGCCCGCTCAAGCTGTACAAGGACGGCAGCCTGGGCGCAAGGACAGCTTATATGAAGGATGGTTACGCGTGTGAAAGAGACAATCACGGTCTTCAGTGGCTTTCCTGCGATGAGATGGACAGATACTGCGCTCTTGCAAGAGACGCAGGCGTCCAGGTCGTCACCCACGCCATAGGCAGCCGCGCCATAGACGAGGCGATCTCCAGCTATGAAAAGGCCTTTGTAGATGGAAAAAACAAGCTGCGCCACGCCATAATACACTGTCAGATAACAGATGAGGATATAATAAACAGGATAGCTGATCTCGATATACTTGTAATGGCTCAGCCTGTATTCATAGATTACGACATGCATATAGTTGAGGAGCTGTGCGGACGCAGTCTGGCCTCCACCTCCTACGCCTTCGGAACGCTGCTGAGAAAAGGCGTGCATCTTTCCTACGGAACAGACTGCCCTGTTGAGACTTGCAATCCTTTCCTTAACATATATGAGGCTGTCACAAGAAAGGACAGAAACGGATATCCCGAAAACGGATTTTACCCGGATGAACGTGTTGACGTGGAGACCGCCATCGATGCCTACACGCTCGAAAGCGCCTACGCACAGTTCGCCGAAAAAACAAAGGGTCGTCTCAGCCCCGGATTCTGCGCTGATCTGACCCTTATAGACAGAGATATATTCACAGTGCCTCACGATGATATAAAGGATATAAAGCCTCTCATGACCATGACCGGAGGCAGGATCGTATATAAGGCCTAAGGTCTTTGTATCCCGTATTTTTCCATATTGTATCTCAGCATCTGTGTGGTGAGGCCAAGAGCCTTTGCCGTGTCCCTTAAAGCTCCGCCGTGGGCTTTAAGGGCATTTTTTATATACTTTTCCGCCGCGGCGTCCATATATTCCTTCATGGAAAGACCGCTCCTGAAGAAATCATCGGCCACCTGCGCCGCTTCGCTCCCGGCCTCCGCCCTCTGCATGAACCTCTCCTTTATGTCAGCGAACCTCAGCCTGTCTCCCTCTGCGGAATAATAGGCTCCTTCTATGGTGTTTTTAAGCTCCCTGACGTTACCCGGCCAGTCGTGTCTTTCGAAGAACCCGGCTGCTTCCCTGTCCATTCCCTTTATACCCTTTCCGGAAGGCTCTCTGTTGAGCTCGTCTATAAAGTGCGCAGCCAGCTCTGCTATGTCCTTTCCTCTCTTTCTGAGAGGCGGCAGCTCAAGCTGTATGACAGCCAGCCTGAAATACAGATCCTTTCTCATTCCCTTATGGTTGAGCAGGGTGTCAACTCTGCCGTTATATGATGCTATTATACGCACGTC
Source organism: Bacillota bacterium (assembly GCA_963929955.1). GTDB lineage: Bacteria > Bacillota > Clostridia > Peptostreptococcales > Anaerovoracaceae > Lentihominibacter. Next base: position 12,059 of record CAWVKQ010000024.1, on the reverse strand, counting down.
TACCGACATCTCTTCTTCGCCTCCCACAGGCCTTATTCTTTTCTCCTCAATGGCTCTGAGTATTTTTCCCTGGGTCGCCAGCGGCATCGCGTTTATCTCGTCGAGAAATATCGTTCCTCCGTCAGCTACCTCGAACAGCCCTTCTCTTTCCTCCGCATCTGTGAAGCTCCCCCTCTTTATGCCGAAAAGTATACCCTCCAGCAGATTTTCCGGAAGAGCGCCGCAGTTGACATACACAAACTCTCCTTCTCTTCTCCTGCTGGCGTTATGTATGGCTCTGGCCGCCATTTCCTTGCCTGTCCCCGTCTCTCCCACAAGTATTATCGGAGACTCCAGATTCACGACCTTTCCCAGCTTTCTTTTGAACTCTTTCATGGATTCGGAAGAGCCGACTATATCTTCTATGGCGACAGGTCTTTTCTTCTTCTGTTCTTTATGTTTTTTCTTCTCTCTTCCCGCGTATTCCTTGTCATAGTAAGCGAACTCTATGGCTCCTATCACCTTTCCCTCTTTTTTTATGCAGTATGTGTCGCTCACCTGTCTCACCCTGTTTCCCTCAAGGGTGATAAGCTCCTGAGGATAATCCTTTGTGGTCGTCCCCCGCGTCACGGCCAGCATGAGCGTACTGTCGTCATCGTCCAGATTGTTGTACTGCTGCTGAGGAAATGTGCCGATAAGCTCTTCCGGCCTGAAATCGTAATAATCGGGAACAGGTATGTAAAAGTATTCTATCCTTCCCTCTTCATCCACCACCATGAAGTCCGTGAACCCTTCTTTTACAGTCATTTCCTACCTCCCGTATTTTGACAGCTTGTACCTTAAAAGCTGTTTTGATATTCCCAGCATCTCCGCCGCTTTTGTGAGACTGCCGCCGGCCCTCCTGTAACCTTCACTGATTATGGCATGCTCCATGGCGCTGCTCATCCCTGCCAGAGTTCCACGGCCTTCCGAGGCTTCCGGCATCCCCGTCCTTTCCATGCTTTTCTCTATTATGTATTCCGGTATCTCCTTTACTGTTATACGGTCGTTTTCCGCGAAGGCAAAAGCTCCCTCTATGGCGTTGCGCAGCTCTCTTACATTTCCCGGCCATGTGTATCTTTTGAATATTTTCCTTATTTCCTTGTCTATCGGCTTTATATCAAGCCCCATCCTCCTGTTGAAGTAATTGACGAAATAATCGCTTATGACGTTCACGTCGTTGCCCCGCTCCCTGAGAGGCGGCAGGTACATGTATATGACAGCGAGTCTGTAATAAAGATCCGGCTTTAGCCTGCCCTCATCCATCAGGCGCTTGGGATCCTCGTTCGTAGCCGCTATTATCCTCACATCCACTTCCTTTTCCCTCAAAGCTCCGAGCCTTCTCACGGTCTTTGACTCGACCGCGTTCAAAAGCTTTATCTGCAGCATCGGATCGAGGGAATTTATCTCGTCGAGAAATATCGTTCCTCCGTCAGCCTGCTCAAACAGGCCCGGTCTGTCCTCCGCTCCCGTAAAGCTGCCTCTTGTGGTGCCGAATATGAGCCCCTCCATTATGCTGCTCGGTATGGCTCCGCAGTTGACTGATATGAATTTGTGATAATACCTCCTGCTCCTGTTGTGAAGAGCCTGCGCCACCATCTCCTTGCCTGTTCCCGTCTCTCCGTATATGAGGACGCCTGAATCCGTTGTGGAAAACCTTTCGATCTGCTCCTTGACTCTCTCCATGGAAGGGTCCTGCGTTATTATGTCCTCAAGTATGTATCTCGTATCGTTTTTCCTGTATATGGGATAGTCAGCGTGACTTTCTATCTCCCTTATATGATCCTTATCGTAATGAAAATCGGAAAATTCTATGGCAGCTATCGGTACATCTCCGTCAAATATGGGATAGGCGGCCCCCGTCTTTGTAAATATGCTTCCTCCGGCAGTCTCCACCTTTACCTGAAAATGGTCGAAAGCCTCGCCCTTCTTTGCCGCTGCCAGCGCCGGATATCCGTCGTCTATGTTTTTATAGAGCTCCCTTATATTGTGGCCCGTTATATTCCCGGGATCCATGTTAAAGTATCTGGGATTGGCAAAGTCTCCGTGTATGATCTTCCCTTCCCTGTCTGTTATGAGTATATCGCTGTACTGATTTTTGTTTATCATGATCCGCTCCCGCAAACAAAACTTAATGTTTCATCATATGATAACAAATTTTTTTACCATATGTAAAGTTTTTTGAGCATCAAAAAAGAGGCTCACGTGGAGCCTCTCCTGAAAATCACATTTAAACGTCGATATTGGCCGCTTTGATGCCCTTATGCTTTTTGATGTATATATGAGAGAACACATATATGGAAGCGTAGCATACGGCGCATACCAGCATCGCCAGCCTTTCGCCCGGATCCATAAGTGTCACTATGAGCATAATGGCAAAGGCTGCAACTCCGAGAATAGGAACAAGCGGGAATGATGCGACTTTGAAGTTGAGATCCTCTACCTTTCCGCCCTCTGCTATGTATCTCTTTCTGAACCTGTACTGACATATGCAGATGACCGAATACATGAATATATTGCCTCCGCCTATGAACCATACGATGAACAGATATACCGTATCCTCGGCGATAAACTCGGAAACGATCCCTATCATGGCGAATATCATGGATATAACGAGGGCTATTACAGGAACGCCCTTCTTGCTGGTCTTGGCGCAGATCTTAGGAGCCTGCTTGAATTTGGCCATTGACCAGAGATATCTTGCGCATGCGTATGTGAAGTAGTTTCCGGAAGTCAGCGCTGCTGTAAGCACTACGATGTTTACTACGAGAGCCGCGCTGTCAAGACCTACATGCCTGAACGCATATACGAACGGGCTTCCCATTACGGAAGCTTCCTCCCACGGAAGTATCGCGGCAACTACCGCTATAGCCGCTACAGTCGCTACGACCAGTATCAGTATTGTAAGGTTTATCATCTTAGGGATCTTTTTCTCATCCTTCAGCTCTCCGGCCGTGGAGGCTACTACCTCTGTGCCGGCGTAAGCGTAGAATGATGTCAGTGTAACAGCTCCCATGCCTGCCAGTCCCGCAGGGAACAGGCCGCCGTGATCCGTGTAGTTGCTCATGCCTATCGCTCCGCCGCCGCCTGCGCCGCAAAGTATGGCAACGCCTACGATAATAAAGGCCACTATGAGAAGTATCTTCAGAGTCGAAACCCAGAACGAAATATTGCCGAAAGCCTTGGCATCCAGGATATTGACGCCGAAAAGCACTACCGCGAAGATCACGATCCACATCCATGTCGGCGTTCCCGGCAGTATATCCTTCATTATTATTGCCGAAGCCACTATCTGCGCTGTTATGGTCATAGCCGCGCCTATCCAGTTTACCCAGCCTATGGTGAATCCCATGGCCGGTCCGCAGAATTCCGTCGAATATGCCTGAAGGCTTCCCGATACAGGCATTGCAGCCGAAAGCTCACCGAGACACGTTGTCATGAGCCACATTATGATACCTCCTATGAGATACATGACAATGGCTCCTCCCGGGCCTGCTGTGGAAATAACATCTCCTGAACTTAAAAAAAGTCCCGTTCCTATGGTACCTCCCACGCCTACCATTACGGCGGCATTGGTGGACATGGTACGTTTGAGCCCTGTGCTCGTCGCCATGACCCGCTCTATGGAAGTCTGTTTTTCACTCATTTTATCTTACCTCCTAAATTGCAAAAGTGAATGACTTTGATTATTGGAATAATACCAATTATTAATTTATAGCAAATTTTATGCCAACGTTCAAATCTTTTGCTTCGTCAGACGGACACGCATGATTCCAACGTTCAACGGTACTTATCCTCTGCTTCCGACTCTGCTTTTTCACGTTTCCCCTCATTTTGTCAAATAAATTATTTTACCGAAAAAATTTTACTCTCCCCGCTTTTCTCCTCAGAGCCCTCATAAAGCTCCATCTTCTCCCTGTTTATAAGCTGACCCTTCACATTATCATCCCCGTATCTGAAGAGACAGTTTGTCTGTATCTCGCCGTTTTTCATTCCCGCCAGCTCTGCCACTTCCACGATCCTTCTGCTCCCGTCTCTCATCCTGCTCATATGTATCATTATATCTATTCCCTCTGTTATCTGGCTCCTTATGGCTTCCACCGGGAAATCCGCCGCCTGCAGGAACATAGCCTCAAGCCTTTTCAGCATCCCCCCTATACTGTTGGCATGCCCTGTGCTGAGGCTCCCGTCATGGCCCGTATTCATGGCCTGTATCATATCCATGACCTCTCTTCCTCTTACCTCTCCCACTATTATCCTGTCGGGCCGCATACGGAGGCTGGCCTTTATGAGGTGGGTCATGGTGACCTCTCCCTTGCCCTGAACATTGGCGTTCCTGCATTCCATCCTCACTATGTTTTCGATGTGACCTATCTGCAGCTCTGCCGAATCTTCTATTACAACCACTCTTTCACCTGAAGGCACGCTCTGAGAAAGCACGTTGAGAAGCGTCGTCTTTCCCGATGATGTTCCGCCGCATATGAAGCAGTTGTATCCCGCTGCTACGAGCTTCTTCAAAAATTCCGCGAGCTGCCTGTCAAGGGTCCCCTTTTCCATGAGATCGTCCATCGTCATGGCTCTTTCCGGGAATTTTCTTATGGTGAGGATGGGGCCGTTCAGCGCTACGTTTTTATATACCGCGTTAACTCTGGATCCATCCGAAAGGCGCGCATCCACTATGGGATTCAGCTCATTGATCTCCCTGTGCACCTTTGATGCTATGCGCCGTATCAGCTCTTCCAGATCCTCCACTGAATCAAAGCATATATCCGCTCGCTCTATTGCGCCGTTTCTCTCTATGAAGACATGATCCTTTCCGTTCACCATTATTTCCGAGACCGATCTGTCATCCACATACGGCTGCAGTATATCCATCTCTCTTCTCAGAGACAGGAACAGCCTTTCTATGAGAGCTTTGTTTTGCATATGTGTGCGTATACCGGATTTTTCCAGGGAAAAGACGTATTCCTCTATCATTTCCATAGCTGTCTCATCGTTTATGGTATCAGCGTTTTCCGTTATATCCATTCTTATATCCGATATATACCTTTTTATCTCTTCCGCGCTGTAAGCTCTGCGCTTTTCCTCAGGCCTGCGTACCATGGATCATCTTCTCCCTTTGCATTGTTTTCCATTATTTTCCTTTTATGATGCCATGATACATCCTCAACGGATCATTTGCAAGCATTTTCCATATTTTACCTTTTGTTCCCGACAAAAAAGTGAAGTACAAAGGACAGGACCACAGATGCAGCTATGATGCACATGTATACCGGAGGATCGTAAGTTGGATACCCCAGCCCTTTTACTGCTTTTCTTATGGCCACATGGATCATATAAAGCTCAAGAGAATATTCACCTGTTTTCCTCAGAAAGGCGCATACTCTTCTCAGCGGCCGCCTGTCAATAAGCGCGCAAAACAGGATGAGCAGGCCTATGCCGTAAACGCAGCCTGTTATCCTGGTGAAAAATATCGCAGGATCCAGCAGCGTATCGAGCGCTTTGAGCACAAATCCCAGAGCAACGGCTCCCGCGGCAGCGGCAGGCGAAACGACCGTCCCTCTTTTTACCATGCAGGCAAACATGCTCCCGTATATGAAGCACGGTATCCTCAATATGCCTATCTCCACATTATCAAATACGACAGGGAAAAGCTTCCACAGCAAAAATGCCGCAGCGTATATGAGCACGGAAACAGCGAAAGACTTGATAAGTCCTCTGTCAGATACGATCAGCCTGTATATGAGCGGGAAGGCAAGATACAAAAGTATCATTATACCTATTGAACCATATCCCTATCTCCCCCTCTGTCCAGAACGACAGAAAGGTGAAGTCCATGAAAAAGTCCTTCCATCCGCCTTCGTTTATCACAAAGTCCCATATGCCCCAGAGCATGATCCCCACAGGTATGTAGGGAAGTATGAGCCTTCTGAATCTCTTTTTGTAAAAATCTTTAAGCTCTCCTCCCCTGCTCATGGAAAAGAAAAGACCGAACCCCGAAAGCAGCATGAAAGCCTCCACCCCTACACTGCTGATGATTTTATAAAATCCGAATATAACAAGGTTCGCATCAACTGCGCCTGCCTTGAATGCCAGCACATAGTCCTCGCAGAAATGAAAAATGATTATGCTTATTATCGATATCCCGAACAGCTCTTCCCTGTATTTGCTTATAAGTTTAAGATCCATATATTCCCCGCACTGTATTCCTACTCTTTAATGTCGCTCAGCGTCCCTGTGACATTAAGTCTTCTTTCATATGTAAGCTAATTATATCATATATACAAAATTTCTCCCTCAAAATCGGTCATGTGAACCGCTTAAGGGAGAAATGTTAATTAACCGCTTTCATGATCAATATATTATCGCGTACCCTTTTCAAAACATTGCTCAAGGCTACTAAAAATCAGTTTGTACATATCAAAGTTTTTCTGATAAATTTCGGATTCTTTTTTATCAGGTGAATACTTGGTTTTTATTGAAGTCATTCCGTCAACAGCTTTCTCTACACTATCAAAGCAACCTATAGCTTTTCCTGCCAATATCGCGGCCCCCAGAGTTGCAGCTTCTTTTGTGTTTACTGTTGCCATTTCAACGCCAAGAATATCACTTTTTATCTGATTCCATACATTACTTTTCGATCCTCCTCCAAGCGAACGAATTTCATCTATTTCAATCCCCATTTTTTGTAATTCTTCAAAATTCCTTTTTATAATATATCCCAGCGATTCCATGATAGATCTTGTAAAATGAGCCTTTGTATGCTTGATAGTAAAACCATACCATACTCCTCGTGCCCTCGTATTCACATCTGGAGCCAAAGAACCTGCAAGATGAGGCAACATAACCAGTCCGTCAGATCCAGCCGGCACAGAGGCTGCTTCATCGCTAAGTACATCATATGCATCTTTTCCGCTTGTCTTTGCAATTTCCAGTTCCGTTTGACACATTTTATCTCTGTACCAGCGCAATGTCATTCCTCCGTTTGTAAAGGTGTGTATCATATATGTATCCGGTATTGCAAAATAATGCACAGGCATCTTTCTGTTAGGATCAAAGCACGGCTTGCTTGTTGGAACACAAATGGCAAGTGCAGCTCCTATATTTTCTGACATCATTCCCTGTTTCACAGTTCCAGATCCTATTGCCCCGGCCACCTGATCCAAGCATCCCGTACATATTTTTGTTTTCACTGGAAGCCCCAGATAATCAGCCGTTTGAGGGAGTATATCTCCTACTAGTTCTCCGGACTCCATCACTTCAGGCAACTGATTCTCATGGATTCCAATATAGTCGAGCATTTCCTTCCAGTATTCTTTTCTAGTTATGTCCCAGTATGTTGAAGAGCATACCAGAGAACCTTCGGTCACCATCTTACCAGTCATCTTATAAATGAAATAGTCTTCTATTAATGCGAATTTATCGGTGCTTTTAAATACCTCTGGCTCATGATCCCGCACCCACATTATCTTGGAGGCCGGCCAACACGCCTCAAAACTCACCTGACCTGTGACACTGTAACACCTTTCATCGCTAAAGTGTTCTCTGATTTTATTTGCTTCGGCCGTTGCCCGATTGTCCATCCATACTATAGCATTGCGCAAATCTTCCCCATACTTATCTAAGAAAAAAAGCGTTTCCCCCTGTGCACTTATAGCTAAAGCCGCTTCATCATAATCATCCCAAGTATATTGACCTTTCAAATCGGCAATCGCCTCTTTTAATGCTTCCCAGTATATCTTCGGATCAACCTCAACATAATCCACTTCAGGTGTCAGCAAATCATATTCCTTTGAAGACAGCGCAAGCAGATTCCCTTTATTATCATACAATGCAACTTTTTCCGCTGTGGTTCCTATATCGACTCCAAAAAGCAATTTCATACTGAATTCTCCTCCTGATCAAACCTTCAATTAACTAAGTTGATTAATTTTAACTCTGGATCCGAGGACAGTAATCACTCTAAAGGCTCTGTTTTGTGGACTTAAGAATAGTCTTCGTTTTTTATTACTTGATATCGCCAACTACACAGTCAGGGACACCGCTTGCAAATGCAGTTATAACCGACCCTACATATATTTTTCTTTTGCCACCCAAAGAACTGTAATACGTATCTTCTGTATCTATTCTCACTTCGGGAGCACAACAGCCTGCTTTTAACGCCTTTGTGCGTACCTTATCGCTGAGTGCATCAAAGGCATACTCAGCAGCACTTTTTTTACTGTAGAATATTTTCCTCATATCTTCCAGGTATAAATTATATTTTCTTTTGCCATGCTCTCTTCTTATTTCGGCCCTTGCCGACTCCAATATCTTTGCTGACGCTGCACCTATTGCGTTAGCAACATCGGCGTTTTCAGGAATTATAACCTGAGTGTGTAAGGTCTTTCCCGTTTCTGCCAACCATGCCTTTGCTGGTGCCCCTACTGCTATTATTGGCTTATTAAACCTAAATTCCACAGATAAAAAATCATTTTCTGCGTCCGAGCAAAACTTGCTGATTAAATATTTTGATGCACACTCATCAGCAAGTAAAATCCCATCATTTTCGAAGTCAACTATACTCTGTACGTAACTCATAATTATCCTGTTTCTTATATCCTTTTCAACTTTATTTATAAACGTTGAGGCTTTTTCTTCTATATCAAAATTATCCTTTATATATACTAATATGCTGTCACTTCTGTTTTTATCAGCTTTTGTCAGATATAAATGTATATCTGTTGGTGTCAAACCCTTATTCCCTGGCTGCTTCGTGCGAGATACAGGAATTATACGCTGAGGTCCTACTTCTATATTTTCGCCATGTACAGTTATCTCGCTGTCACACCCAATGCCATGTGTGGATATTTCCATTGCTTTTACCTGCGTTCTCCAGCCTCCGATCAAAGCTCCTCTTCTGTCCATTTTTACTTTTCCAGCTTTAAGATAAGCTATGTCAAGCGTAGTTCCGCCCATATCAGCAATTATGGCATCTCTGGCTCCTGTAAGAGCTATAGCTCCAATTACGCTGGCGGCCGGACCCGAAAGTATAGTTAAGACCGGCTTTTCCAGAGCCATTTCAGCACTCATTAGAGATCCATCGCTTTTTACCATCATTAATGTCCCTTCTATGCCCTTCTCTTTCAGAACACGTTTTATTGCAATTATGAAATCTGAAACGATTTTTACCAACCCGGCATTAAACACCGTTGTTATCGTTCTATCAACAAATCCAAGATTTCCCGACTGTTCATGAGCACAAAAAACAGGAATTGATGTTGCTTGCCTTACTATCTCTTTTGCCCTTTCCTCATGCTTTGGATTTCTTACACTGGCATACCCTGAAATCGCTATTGCCTCTACATTTCCCGCCATCCTCGCAGCAGCCTCCATCACCGCCTTTTCATCGAGTGCCACATTTTCATTTCCTCTGATATCCATTTTCCCTCTTATGTTCTCAACTGTACAAGCCGGAAATTTCTCTGCCTGCTCCGATTCATAGCCAATAAGAACGAGCCCCGTATCGCAAATTTTATTTTCTATAACAGCATTGGTGGCAAGCGTTGTAGATATTACAACCATTCTTATATCTTTTTTGTTTCGTATGTCGAGTTTATCTATACATCTTCCTATCCCTATTTTTAAATCCTCTTTAGTTGTATAAGTTTTTGCTTTTTTCACTACAAATCTGCTTCCTGCTTCCATAAGCACTCCATCTGTACATGTGCCTCCCGTATCTATTCCCAAGATATACGCCATATCAGCCCTTCTTTCCTTCAGCTATCGCTGCTCCGTATGCATTTGCCACATCTCCGTTTTTAGGAAAAACGACATCTGTTCTCAACTGGGTTCCAACCTCACCAAACCATGCATGTGCCGGAGCGCCTACAGCAACAATAGGTTTTTCCAATTTAAATACAGTTGTAAATATATTCTGATTTTCTTCAAAAGCATGCTCAAGGAGGAATTCAGCACCACGGCACTCTTCAAAATCAAAGCTGACCTTTTCAAATGCTGCTACTCCCTGCATACATATCTTCATAAGCTGTTTTGTAATAGCCTTTTCCACTTTATTTATAAATTGCTTTTCAGTGATGCCTATCTGCCTCCTCATAATCTCCGCAGCAGCATGTGAAGCCTCCGCATCCCACTCATTATACCTATTACTAATATGAAGTATATCTGTCGGTGTCATGGATATAAGATCCACTGCATTTAGCTTCAAAAGCCTGTCCATATGTAACGAATCGGGATCCTTTCCAAAATGTTTGCCAATCTGCAGTATGTTATGGGGGTGTTCGCTAACATATTCAACAATTTTATTTTCATCATATGTTAACTGAGCTTCCAAGCGCTGATCAATACCGTAAGATATATAGCAGTCTACTTGCTGCGCTGTGATCATCTCATATCCTACATCACATTTATAACGACAGAGCTCATCTGTTATATCTCTATGATAGTGAGCCGCTACACATATTGGCATAGCCTTTTCCGGACCGACTTTTATTTTTCTCGCTTGGTTGATCCTTATACAACTATCCCCTCCCACACCATAACTTTTGACATTCATTGCTTCTTTATCTATTTTAAATCCTCCAACCTTAATTGGAATCGTCATGCCTTCAAGCCTGCCGCCTGATACCTTTGTAACATCAGAGCTGGTACCTCCCATATCCACAAGAAGAAAATCTTCTATCCCTGCCAAAGCTATTCCGCCTTTTACACTTGTTGCTAATCCTGAATATATGAGGCTTAATGGATCACAAACCGCCTGTTCGCAAGTAACAAGGTCTCCCATGGCGTTAACTATATAAAGTTCATCTCCTATTCCTTTTTCATAAAGGCTTTTTCTTATACATTTAATCCACGATGCTACCAGCGGTTTTAAAAAAACTTTAAGAGCTGCTTCAACAGTCCTTTTAACATAGTCACTTGATCCGCTCTGCTCAGAAGCAGGAATTATATCACATCCAACCAGCTCCTGTGATACTATCTCTGCTACTATTCTCTCCTGTTCAAAATGCTCCTTCTTATTATCCGAAGTAATGATTATATTACTTACTCTGTTATTAAAAAATCTGTATATATCTTTAATTTCTTTAATCCCTTCTGTTAGAAAAGCATTATGATGTGTAAATGGATTTTTTATGGAATACAAATACCTCGCAGGGAGTCTGTCTAATATTGTCTTTCCTATCATAAGAATCCCTGTATCCTCAAAATTATTTTCCAGGATCGCGTTTACTGCAACAGTAGTAGAGATGTTCACTTGTTCTACCTGATTAATTAAATTTTTGTCCAGTCTGTTCAGACAATTATCTATCCCTATCTTAAGATCAGCATGTGTTGTAAAGGCTTTTGCTTTTTCCAGTATCTCATTTTTACCGCTTTTTACTATCACAGCATCGGTATATGTCCCGCCGGTGTCAACTCCCAGTACCAAACTCATGCACCACTCCTCCATCAATATCTTTTCATTAAATGATAACAGCAGAAGGCGACCATACACGAACGCCCTCTGCTCCGTTAATTCAACAATAACCCCTGATTTTACTTTATATCGTTACCGATACAAAACCTGTGTTATACATCCATATCAGCCATTCTTTTAATCGTCATTTCTATATCATTTCCGGCATCGATGCCCAGTTCGCTTATCATATCGCTTACATCTACAGGTTCTTCATGCCCTGGCAATATGCCATTCAAAACTCCGCCTATAAAAATGAAATAGTCCCTATTTCTTTTGTCAACTAAATCCTTGAGCTGTCTTGAATATTCCAAGCTTTGTCCATTATGAGCGCTTACGCCTATCATGTTTATACCTTCTTCATCTGCCATATCAAGAACTTCATCTGGATCAACATCAAGTCCTCCGTTAACTACCATTGCTCCTGCCCACTGCAATGCTCCTTCCACAAGATTAAGCCCATATGTGTGTGTATCCGCAGAAACCACGAGAACTTTTTTGCCTTTGAGACACCCTTTCATATTCTCTGATTCCATTTTATCAATTATGACATCTTTCTTTCTGATAGTATCCCTGCCCAGCTCTG
>CAWVKQ010000023.1:0-32584 GCA_963929955.1 Bacillota bacterium | reverse complement strand
CGCCGACACCTATGACCTTTATCTCCTGCAGCGTAGAGTCATTCATCTCAAATTGTAACATTCAGAATTACCTCCCATAATTTTTTTACACTTGAATATTATAACATATAAATTTTACTCCGTAAAGGAACAATAATTATTGCTTCCGATGTTGATAACACCGCTTTCCGTGCCCTTCTGATACAGGTCGAATATCACCGATCTGAGGGCTCCGCTCTCTATACATTCCATCACGTTGTCATACCTTCCGCGGCAGACGAGAGCGTCATATACATAGCCTTCGACATTGCTTCCGTCTATCTTTATCTTTTTAAAATACAGATCCCCCGAATCCATGGCTTTGACTATGGCCATGGCCTTGTCGAAATCCCCGGTTTCCTTTACCTCTATGGTATCCTCAAGATCGGCCGCCTTGACGGTTATCCCTTCTATCAGAGTCACCTGCTGTTCATTTTTGGCTATCTCTATGACCATGCCTTCATTATCCGTCACGATATAGTTCTTGCCTTTTACGAACTGAGCCTTTCCGCTTCTTTCCTTCACTATGATCTCTATCTCATTGGGGAGCTTCCTGTTGACGTTGACGTCTTCTATATAGAGATTGCTTTTCATTATCTTTCTTTCGGTGAACCACGGATGTACCGAGAAAAGGTTGTCTCCCGTCTCTATCTCCGAAAGCTTTATCACCTCTTCGTCGGTTATCTCGCTGTTCCCCACCACCGCTATTCCGTCTATTGCAAAATAATCGATATTTCGCAGAGTAATATATATGCCTGTGCATATGATCAGGATTATAATGAACTTCAGCAAATATCTCTTCTTTTTTCTTCTCTTTCTCTTTACATTTTTTTCAGTCTGATTCTCGCTGTACATGTTCTGTGATATCTCCGCCTAAAGACCTTATCTTTTCTTCCAGTCTCCCGTATCCCCTCTTAATATATCTAGTGTTGCAGACGGTCGTCGTTCCTTCCGCCATAAGCCCGGCAATTACCAGCGCAGCGCCGCCTCTCAGGTCATTCGCCCATACCCGGCTCCCATACAACATCTTGTTATCTCCTATTATAACTTTTTTGCCGGATAATTCAATATCCGCGCCCATTTTTATCAGCTCCTCAGCGTATTTGAACCTGCTTTCGAATATGTTTTCCTCTATCTCGCAGTTCTTTCCGTTCACTGACAGGAAAGCTGCTGTCTGCGGATGCAGATCCGTGGGAAACCCGGGGTAGGGTTTCGTTGAAACAGAACAGCCCCTTATCATCCCTCCGGAGCCTCCGGCTCTTATACCGTCGCCGTCCGGTTCCACGTCCCAGCCTCCTTTTTTAAGCAGATCGGCAAGAGGCTTCATATGCCCGGACTCTGCGCCCCTGAGGGTTATGCTGCCGCCTGTGCCGAGAGCCATCAGTATATATGTGCCTGCCTCTATTCTGTCGGACATTATTCTGTAGCCGCAGCCTTCAAGTCTCCTTCCCCCTTCTATCTCTATCCTCCCTGTCCCTGCGCCCGATACAGCGCCGCCGCAGCTGTTTATATATTTCTGAAGATCCTCTATCTCAGGCTCTCTGGCGCTGTTTTCTATGACAGTGCTCCCCTTTGCTGCAGTGGCTGCCAGTATGATGTTTTCCGTGGCTCCGACGCTGGGATACGGCAGCCTTATCCTGGTTCCTCTCAGGTTTCCGGCTTTTATCGCTATCCTTCCGGCCTCGTGATCTATCTGAGCTCCCATGGCCTTCAGACCCTCTATATGTATATCTATCGGCCTTTTGCCTATATCACATCCTCCCGGGCTTGTTATGACCGCTTCACCGCATCTTGCCAGAAGAGCCCCTGCCAGGAACACGCTTGAGCGCATCCGCCTCATGTGCCCTTCGGGTATGCTGCACTCCGACATGCCCGTAGCATTGACCGACACCGTTTCTCCCTCTCTTGCCACAGAGCATCCGAGAGCCCTGAGTATATCCGTCATGCTGTCCACATCCGATATCTCCGGACATGAAGCGAAGATATTCTCTCCTGTGGTAAGCAGCGAAGCGGCGAGCAGAGGCAGGGCGGCATTTTTTGCTCCCGATACCCGCACCTCTCCCTTAAGAGTACGGCCGCCTTTTATACGATAAACTTTCAAAAAAACACCTCCAAAACATATTTCATAATATGTGGGAGGCGCTTTTATCGTTACTGTATGCCCAGATCATCCCATATTTGTCGGCATATGGCTGCCGCCGCGTTTTCTCTGGCACATCCGCGGCTTTTCTCAGCCATGTCACGAAGCACTTCCGGATCGTTCTTGAGACTCAGTATGACTGATATGAGCTTTTCGTTGCTGAGATCCTTTTCTTCGATCACCATGGCTCCTCCTCTGTCTGAAACCGCCTTGGCGTTAAAATACTGATGATTCCCTGTCACAAGAGGAGACGGTATGAACACGGCAGGTATTCCGCATACGGTGACCTCGGCCACTGTAAGGGCTCCGCTCCTGCTCACAACTATGTCCGAGGCTGCCAGATACTTGTCCATATCGTTTATATATTCCATTATTCTGATGTTTTCCTTCAGGTCGATCCCCATGTTTTTTATCTCATCCAGTATGGCGTCATAATAAAAGCTTCCCGTTGCCAGGCACACCTTTATATCATCAACTCCGTTGAATGCCTCTATGACGCTGAGCATGGCCTTGTTTATCCTTCCGGCTCCCTGGCTCCCGCCAAAGGAAAGTATGACAAAATCATCCCCGTCAAACCCGAGAGCTCCTCTGGCCTCTTCTCTGGTCTGCTTTGAGAAGTTCTCTCTCACAGGATTGCCTGTCACCACCTGTTTTTCCTTATGCCTGAAATAGTCTCCTCCCTCCTCGAATCCGAGAAAGACTTTTCTTACATGCTTTTCCAGAGCCTTGTTGCTCATACCCGGGAATGCGTTCTGCTCGTGTATATAAGTGGGTATCCCCATTTTCTGAGCAACTCTGACTACAGGAGCGCTGGCATATCCTCCCGTTCCTATCACGGCATCCGGCTCGAACCGCCTGAGTATCTCCTTTGCCTTTTTTTCTCCCTTTCTCAGCTCTCTGAGCACCTTGACGTTTTTCAGGAGCTTTTTTCTGTTGAAGCCTTCGACATTTATGAGCTCTATATCGTATCCGTTTTCCGGAACGATCTTTTTCTCGAGTCCTCTTTCCGCTCCAACGAACAGTATCCTTGCAGATCCGTCCAGCTTTCTGATCTCATCGGCAATGGCTATGGCCGGATATATATGGCCGCCGGTACCGCCGCCTGTCATTATTACTTTCATCTATCGGTCTCCTGTGTTCTTCGGCTCATGCCTCGATATGTTTATGAGTACCCCCACTGAGAACATGAATATAAGTATGGCGTTGCCTCCGTAGCTTATAAACGGAAGATTGATCCCCGTAGGAGGCATTGACGACGTCACTACGGCTATATTCAGTATGACCTGTATGGCCACCATTATCACTATCCCTGAGGATAAAAGCATCCCGAACTGATCAGGCGCGTTTATCGCTACATGTACCCCTCTCCACAGGAAAAGACAGTAAAGGGCCAGCAGCAGCAGGAGCCCTATGAATCCCAGTTCTTCTCCTATTATTGCCAGTATAAAGTCATTCTGCGGTTCTGGCAAGTAAAGATTTTTCTGAACGCTCTTGCCGAGTCCAACTCCGAACAGACCCCCTGATCCGAGGGCCAGGAGAGACTGGACAGCCTGGTATCCTTCGTTCAAAGGATCCGCAAACGGATCGGTAAAACTTGTAAGACGGTTATACCAGTACGAATCCTTCATGAAAAGCAGTATGCTGGCTATCCCTGCCGCGCCAAGGCCTGCCGCGCCTACAAAATATCTCCACTTCATTCCCGCAACCAGCATCATGGCCACTATTATACCGCATACGGTGATGGCGGTGGACAGGTTTGGCTGCATTATGATCATGCCGCCGTATACTGCCGCCAGCAGCACCATGGGAAGTATGCCTCTCGTTACGGATCTTATCCTTTCCGGCTTTTCGCTCAGGTACCATGCCACGAAAAGTATGGCGGAAAGCTTTGCCAGCTCTCCGGGCATGATGGTGATGGGTCCTATCTTTATCCATCTTACGGCGTAGTTCGCCTCATGTCCGAGAGGTGTGAATATCAGTGCGAGAAGAATGATGCTGACTATCAGTGCCGGTATTGCCAGTATCCTGTATTTTCTGTAGTCAAATGAAGCTCCGAACATCATGAGCCCGAAGCCTATCGCCACCCACAGTCCCTGTCTCAGCAGATAGCTGTATGCTGATCCGTCCTGGCTTATGGCGTAGTAATAGCTGGCGCTGAACACCATTATCAGGCCGAATATTACCAGCATCACCGTAAAAAGTACCAGCAGAAAATCCCCTGATCTTAAGTTTTTCCTTTTCCCCCTGATCTTGTCTTTCAATTTTACCGCTACCTTTCCAGTGCCTGAACACAAGATTTAAAATGCTCTCCCCTCTGCTCAAAGCCGGTATACATATCCCAGCTGGCGCACGCGGGAGAAAGCAGCACCACGTCTCCCGGCCTGGCTATCCTGTACGCTTCCCTAACGCAGGCCTCCATATCCTTGAGTATTATGGAGTTTGTGAAGCCGGCCTTTTCAGCAGCCTCCTTTATTTTAGTCGCCGTCTTTCCCATGAGCAGAAGAGCTTTTACTCTTCCCTCAAAGGACTTTATCAGCTCGTCGTAGGAAGCATCCTTGTCATATCCACCGGCTA
Organism: Bacillota bacterium; assembly: GCA_963929955.1. Taxonomy (GTDB): domain Bacteria; phylum Bacillota; class Clostridia; order Peptostreptococcales; family Anaerovoracaceae; genus Lentihominibacter. The sequence continues at coordinate 27,852 of CAWVKQ010000023.1, read as the reverse complement.
TCAGTATTATGTTTTCCTTCATCGCCTCTATGGCCTTTATCGTTGCTTCCGGATTCGTTCCCTTTGAATCGTTCACAAATCTTATGCCGTCTATCTCATCGCAGAGCTCCAGTCTGTGCTCGACTCCGCGAAATTCCCTGAGCGTCCTTCCTATCACCTTCGGATCTATCCCTCCGAAATACGATATGGCTGTCGCGGCCAGAGCGTTTTCGAGATTGTGGCTTCCCATTATGTTGAGCTCGTCAGCTCCGCATATCATCTCCGTATTACCGTCAAGCCCGCGCACCACTATGTCTCCGTTTTTTACAAAAGCTCCCTTCTCAAGCTGCTTCTGCCTGCTGAAAGGTATCACTGTCGCGCGGCATCCGGAGGCCAGATCATAGCATCTTTCATCATCTATATTCATGATGCAGTACTGATCCGGAGTCTGGTTCTTGAACACCTCAGCCTTTGCCTGACCGTATCGTTCCATCGTCTTATGTCTGTCCATATGATCCGGAGTCAGGTTCAGTATGGCTGATATGTCCGGTCTGAAATACTTTATCGTCTCGAGCTGGAAGCTGCTGGTCTCTGTTATGAGCCAGCTGTCCTCCTCAGCGGAAAGAGCCTTTGATATTACTGCCACTCCTATGTTGCCTACCACATATGTCTTCCTCTTTGCAGCCTTGTATATCTCTCCCACAAGAGTCGTGGTAGTGGTCTTGCCGTTTGTTCCCGTTATTGCTACGTAATGCCCGTGGCCTACTCTGTAGGCTATTTCAAGCTCTCCTATTATCTCCGCGCCCTTTTCCTTGGCCTCGTTTATGAAGCCGAGATCTGGCGGCACTCCCGGGCTCAGGATCAGCATGTCGAATACACTCATATCCTCCGGTTCACGTCCGAAATAGCATGAGACGTCTCTGTCCTTCAGAAAAGCGAGAAGCTGAGGGTCTATCGCTTCTTCCTCCTTGCTGTCCTGCACAGACACATTCGCGCCCAGCTTTACCATGGCCTGAGCCGCTGCCTTTCCCGAATTTCCCATCCCTATTATGAGCACGTTTTTCCCGGTCATGTTTGTTAAATCCTTCTTTGACATAAATACCATCTCCTAAATTATCATAAGACCCGCCGCACAGCATAAAGCAGTGAATATCCAGAACGCCGTCACTATGCGCGGTTCGCTGAATCCGCACTCTTCAAAATGATGATGCACGGGAGCCATCCTGAAAAGCCTCTTTCCTCCCGTGGCTTTGAAATACAATACCTGCAGTATGACCGAAAGAGCTTCTATGACATATATGAGTCCTGCCACAAGAAGCATAAGCTCCAGCTTCATTACTATGGCCGCCGCAGCCAGCCCTCCTCCGAGAGCAAGAGATCCCGTATCACCCATGAACACCTTGGCGGGATTTTTGTTGAACACGAGAAATCCCAGACAGGCTCCGCACATGGCTGAGCAGAAATACGCGCCGGACAGCATCCCGTATGTCAGCCCCGCAACGGCAAAAAACAGCGACACGAGAGCCGTGACGCCCGATGCCAGCCCGTCCAGTCCGTCTGTCAGATTCACCGCGTTCGTCATGGCAAGCACCACAAATACAGTGAAAGGTATATACCACACTCCGAAGTCAACGTACATGTCAGCCACAGGTATATATACCAGAGTGCTGCCCAGAGAATAGTTGGCAAGATATACCGCCAGTATGACGGATATCACTATCTGAAGGCCGAATTTCTGATAAGCCCTCAGTCCGAGATTGTTTTTCTTTATTACTTTCAGGTAATCGTCAAAAAAACCTATGAGCCCGAACCCAACAAATACGAATATGATTATGGCAGTATCTGTGGGGCTGCCTCCCGCTGCCGCGCATGCTGCCGCCGATACAGCCGAAGCCGCCGCTATTATGGCTATTCCTCCCATACTCGGCGTTCCCGCCTTGGAGAGGTGCGCTTCAGGACCTTCCTCTCTTATATTCTGCCCTGCTTTTTTCTTCAGTACAGGTATCTCCACCTTTGTTATTACCGTGGAAATCACAAAAGCTGCCGCTATTATGGCTCCTATGATGATGTAATTCATGATCACTCCTGCTTCTCCAAAAGTTTTTCTACTATTCGCTCCATCTCCATCCCTCTGGAACCCTTGACAAGGATTATACTCCCCTCTTTTTTCAATTCATCTATTTTATCATAAAAGTCCTCTTTTTTCACGTATTTATACACCTCTGCCCTGCCTCCGGACGCTCCGTCCGCTATTTTTTCCGCTTCGGATCCTATAGTCACGATAACATCTATGTCGAGGCCTCTCGCGAATACGCCTACTCCGAAATGCTGTCTTTCACTGTCGCTGCCAAGCTCATACATATCGCCAAGCACGGCTGTCTTTTTGCTGCCCGGGCTTTTCTCAAGAACCTTCAGCGCGCCTTTCATGGAATCAGGGCTGGCGTTATAGGTGTCGTCTATTATCTTGAATCCGCCGCAGTCTATTATATTGAGCCTGCTACCTGTGAGCTTTGTATTCATCAGCCCTCTGGCGGCATCTTCGATATCCACGCCCATTGTCTCTCCCACGGCTATGGCGAGCGCCGCGTTGACGGCGTTATGCCTCCCCGCTACCGGCAGCTCTATCCTGTATGTCTGTTCCTTATGCTCGAGCGTAAAGGATATGCCTCCCACTCCTCTGTCATCTATGTCTGATATTATATAGTCGCTTTTGCCGTTTTCCCCGACGCATATCTGCCTGTAATTTCCTGCTGTGGTCTCCTTTGTCAGCATATCGTTATCACAGGCAAATATCAGGGTTCCTTTTCCCGAACCGTCTCCTATGTGAGGGGCCATCTCCATTTTTGCCCTGAATATACCCTCTCTGCTTCCAAGGTGCTCTATATGCGCAACGCCTATATTTGTTATAACTCCCACGTCCGGCTTTACTATCCCGGCAAGGCTGTCGATCTCTCCGAAATCGCTCATCCCCAGTTCTAAAACGGCAGCCTCCGTATCCTCATCGAACCTGAGTATGGAAAGAGGCAGTCCTATCTCATTGTTATAGTTTTTTATGTTGCGTCCGCAGCGATATTTTTCGCTCAGCACGTAATATATCATATCCCTGACCGTGGTCTTTCCCACACTTCCCGTCACAGCCACTTTTTTCAGATGCAGCGACTCCAGGTAATGCTTCGCCAGCATGCCGAGAGCCTCCACTGTATCAGCAACTTCTATGACGGACGCATCAGCCTCCTCGATCTGCCGCATCCACTCTCCTCCGCAGGAGACCATGACTGCCGCGCATCCGTTCCTTACCGCCTGGGATATGTATTCATGCCCGTCTCTGTTCTCTCCTTTCACGGCGACGAACAGATCTCCTTCTCCGCATTCCCTCGAATCATGACGGACTCCTGTTATATGATCTTTTTTTCCTTTTCGCAAAAGCCTTCCGCCTGCGGCTCTTGCTGCTTCTTCAATTGATATTCTTTTCATATCACCGCTACACTCAGTTATACAGATATACCTTACTGCCTTTTTTTACCTTTGTCCCCGCTGCCGGATACTGTCTCGTCACTATGAAATCATCGCTGGCCGCAACGTCCTCGTCCACGTCATACGAAAGGGATGCACCGCCCAGTATTCCTATGGCTTCACTGGCGCTTTCTCCAACAACGTCCGGCACCTCGACGCGTTCAGCCTCTGCCTCCTCGCTGCTCTCCTCGTCAGGCGAAACATTGAGATAGCGAAGCGTGTCGCTGAGTATCTGCTGCACTCCCGGAGCAGCTGTCGTGCTGCCGTATTTTACTCCCTTAGGGTTGTCGACTATGAGCAGGACCGCCACCTGAGGATCGTCCATGGGCGCCATAGCTATACACGATGAATATGTCTCCTCACTGTAGCCTCCGGCTTCAGGCTTCTGAGCCGTTCCCGTTTTGCCGCCCACCTTGTAGCCTTCTACCTTGGCGTTCCCGACGCCGCCTTCATCAACGCAGTACTCCATGATGGACTTTATCTCATCGGCAGTCTCCTTTGACACCGTCTGTCTTACGACCTCAGTGTCAAATGTCTGCACGGTGTTCCCGTCCGAATCGATCAGCTCTTTGACAAGACGCGGTTTCATCATCTTGCCGTCATTGCCGAAGGAGCTTACGGCTGTTATGAGCTGTATCGGCGTTACGGCCACTCCCTGGCCGAAGCCTATGGTTGCCAGCTCCACAGGCCCCACGTTTTCCTCAGCCTGCAATATCGCCGATGCCTCTCCCGGAAAATCGATCCCTGTCGTTCCCGTTATACCGAAAGTACCCAGGTAATCGTAGAATTTTTCCTTGCCTATCTTTGAAGCGAGCTGCACGAACACAGGGTTGCAGGAGTTCCCCACCGCCTGTACGAGGGATTGGGTCCCGTGCGGATTTTCTGACCTCCAGCAGTGTATCGTCTGCCCCGCCACATCTATGGCTCCGCTGCATGTGAACGTATCATCCAGATCAGTAACGTCCTCTTCCAGAGCTATGGCGGTGGTAAGCAGCTTGAACGTTGAGCCCGGTTCATAGGTATCGCATATTAATGAGTTTCTCCACATTTGATTCCAGTATGCAGTCTTTTCCGAATCGGACATGCTTTCCAGCTTTTGCTGCTCCTTCTTGTCAAGAGGTGTTCTCGGATCGTTCAGATCGAACTCCGGCGTCTGAGCCATGGCAAGCACATCTCCTGTCTTCGGATCCATGACTATGGCCATGACCTTGTCTGCTTCCGTCTTTTCCTTTACCTGAGCCAGAGCTTTTTCCGTATAATGCTGTATCACCTGGTCAATGGTGGTGACTATGCTGTATCCGTCTTCTGCCTGGTAGTACTTTTCCTCGCCGTATGAAAGCCTGTTGCCCTTTGTATCCGTATAGTTTATCCATCTTCCCGCGACTCCGCTGAGATATGTGTTGTACTGCAGCTCAAGACCCGAAAGGCCTGTATTGTCCTCCGTGACTGTTCCCAGTGTGTGGGAGGCAAAGGCTCCGAGCGGATAGCTTCTCTTCGTATCCTCTGCGATCTCAATACCTGCAAGCTCCTTTTCCCTTATCCTGTCAGCCACATCCTTGTCTACTCCGCTCTTTATCTTGACGATGCTCTGTTCCTTTGTTATCATCTCCCTCACTTCCGACTGATCCATTCCCAGGATCTCAGCAAGGGCCGCAGCGGTCTTATCTATATTTTCTTCTGACTTTTTCTTTGTTTCCCCGCCTTTTATGTCTGTAGGCCTTGCCCATATGGAGTAGCATGTGACGCTTACTGCCAGCTGCTGCCTGTTTGTGTCGTATATGACTCCTCTTTCGGCCTCTATGGGCGTGTCCCTTGTCTGCTGCTCCACGGCTTTTTCCGAATACTCGCTTCCCTTTACTATCTGTATCCAGCCCAGCCTCAGCGCCAGCAGCGCCATACACGAAAACACTATGCAGAGGATTATTATCATGTTTCTTTTGCTTTTATTGGATGATGCCGTCATTTTATCTCCTCAATGCCGCTTCTTTTAAAAACAACCCCGGACATTCGCGAAATTATTCATCTGTCCGGGTGTCTCACTTGAATTTTATTGTCTCTAAATAACTGTTCCTTAATATAACTATTCCTCAAAATCAATTATATGCCTTCTCCCTGAGCATATCGGCAAATCCCGACTCAGGTATATCGTCCGTGGTCATATATACCCTGCTTCCCGCATCCGGATATACCATTTTCAGCTCTCCTATAGCCTTTCCTTCTATATAGTCCACGTTGTTGGCGCTGTAGACTTTTACCTGAAGGTTCTCTATCTCGCCCATGAGCTCCTGGTTTTCCTTTATGACCGAATTTATGTCATACCTTACGTTGGCCGAATAAGCTGTAACTATTATGAGGGCTATCATGACTATCCCCACTACAAGAACCATGGAAAAGGCTACCTTGCGCCCGTTCCCCACCGGGATGACTATCTTTCTCTTTCTCTTTTTATGTCTTTCGACCCTTGTCTTTCGCTCAGGCTGCGGCTTCATGTCAAAGCCGTATCTCTGATAATTTTTCTGATATTCATACCATCTTTCAGGCTCTATCATTTCTCTACCTCGTTTTTACCTCTTTTTTCTATGACTCTAAGCTTGGCGCTCCTTGCTCTCGGGTTTTCCGCAAGCTCTCTGTCGCCTGCCGTGACAGGCTTTCCCGTCACCTTTACAACATCGGAGATCCTGCCGCACACGCATACCGGAAATTCCTTTGGACATATGCACGGATCCAGCCTTCTGGAAAACGCCTCCTTGACTATCCTGTCTTCAAGAGAGTGGAACGTTATTATGCACAGCCTCCCTCCGGGACGAAGAACGTCGCAAAAGTCGTCTACTGCCTTTTCCAGCTCCTCCAGCTCCCTGTTCACCTCTATCCTTATGGCCTGGAACGTTCTCTTTGCCGGATGCGGCCCGCTTCTTCTGGCTGAAGCAGGTATGGCGGCCTTTATTATGTCCACCAGTTCGCCTGTTGTCTTTATTTCTCCCTTTGCTCTTTCCCTCACTATGAAATCACTTATACGGGAAGCCCATTTCTCCTCGCCGTATTTTCTTATGACCTCGGTCAGCTGCTCCCTGCCGTATCCGTTCACAAGCTCATATGCCGAAAATTCATCGCTCCTGTCCATTCTCATATCAAGGGGCGCATCGTGCATGTATGAAAATCCTCTGTCGCTGTTGTCCAGCTGGAATGATGATACTCCTATATCAAGGAGGGCTCCGTCTGTGCCGTCTGTCCCCAGATCGGAAAGTATGCTCTTTATATTTGAATATCTGTCATGTACGAACAGTGTCCTGCACTCAAGGCCTTTCAGTCTCTCTGAGGCAGCGCTTATGGCGTCCGCATCTCTGTCTATTCCTATAAGCGTTCCCGAAGGCGCGAGTCTTTTGCCTATACCCAGGGCATGTCCTCCTCCGCCAAGCGTGCCGTCCACATATACGCCGTCAGGCTTTATGCAAAGATTTGCCATGCACTCCTCATAAAGCACCGGCACATGTTTAAAATCCATACTGTTCCATGCTTTCCGCCACTTCGCTGGCATTCATGACTTCTTCCGTTTCCGGATCGACTTCGTCTGACCACTGTTCCCTGCTCCATATTTCTATGGTCTTATTGCTCCCGACTGTTATCAGATCCTTTTCTATACCTGCGTAATCCTTAAGCTCCTGCGGTATCGTAAGCCTTCCCTGCCTGTCCACATCGCATTCGGCGGCTGATGAATAAAAATGTCTTTTAAGCTTTCTGGCCTGAGGATTTCCCGTTGGCAGTATTTCCAGCTTTTCCTCAGCGAACTTTTCCCATTCGTGGACAGGATATATGGTGAGACATTTATCGAGCGCCTTGGCTATGACACATCTGCCTCCAAGGCCGTCTCTGAACTTCGCAGGCACGATCATTCTCGACTTGCTGTCTATTGAGTTGTTGAATTTGCCTACGAACATACAGTCTCCCTCCATTTTTGTTTTACTCCATTTTAAACCACTTTCAACCATTTATCAACCAATTTACTCCACAACACGAAAAAATTCCTCCCCCACGAAAAAAACCTCACTTCTTTTTCACTTTTCCCTCCGCAGCCTGTACCATATATCGTGCTTACGTCATTCCGCTCGCCTATATATCGTTTTTGTCTGCTCAAAGCGCCCCACAGATCCCATAAAAAAAATAGCCCTTTTCAAGGCTATCCTCATATATACATTCATCTTTCATTCATCTTTTCAAATTTTCACTGTTACCCCAGCTCTATACTGACAGGTCTGTCCGTTACCATCTCATCCGGTGTGACGATGCAGTCTACTGCCATGAGCTTTACTCCTTCTCTTCGGGCTTTTGCCAGTGTTTCTGCAAACTCCGGGTGCGTATCGTAATTCGGCTCGAACTTTACAGGCCCTTTCATCTGTATTACGAACACCATATACGCTCCGTACCCTTCGCGCCCTGCCTTTATAAGCTCCTCCAGATGTTTTATGCCTCTCTGCGTGGGCGCATCGGGGAATCTCGCGATCCCGTCTTCCTCCAGCGTCACTCCTTTGACTTCGATCAGAGCCTCTCTTCCTCTGTCATCCACAGCGTAAAAATCCATCCTGGAAGCTCCGTACCTGTATTCGCTCTTCAGGCTTTTCAGCTCTCCCATACCTTCGAGCCTGAGCTTTCCCGCCTCAAGCGCTTCTCCGACCGCCCTGTTCAGGGCCTGGGAATCCATATTTATGGTTATGACACCTCCGGGAACCTTTTTCTCAACAGCCACGACGGAATACCTGAGCTTTCTCTTTCCCATCCTGCCGTCAAAATCCTCAAGATATACTCTGCTTCCCGGAACGAGCAGCTCCCTGCATCTGCCTGTATTCCTGACGTGTACCGTCTCCGGTCTCCCGTCCGTCTCGACCGTTGCCACAAACCTGTTCTGTCTTTTTATGAATATACCTTCCCTTATCGTTTCGTATTTCATGCCTGAACGCTCCAAAGACCTTTACACGTTGAACAGGAAGTGCATGACGTCTCCGTCCTTTACCACATAATCCTTTCCTTCCGATCGTATGAGGCCCTTTTCCCTGGCTGCAGACAGCTTCCCGCCGCATTCCATCAGCTTGTCGTACGATATGGTCTCGGCTCTTATGAATCCCTTTTCAAAGTCACTGTGTATCTTGCCTGCTGCCTGCGGAGCCTTTGTCCCCCTCTTCACGGTCCATGCCCTTACTTCCGGCTCGCCTGCCGTAAGGAACGATATGAGATCAAGGAGCCTGTATGACGCCTTTACCAGCTTGTCGAGACCTGACTCTGATATCCCCATCTCCTCAAGGAACATGGCTTTTTCCTCATCGTCAAGCTCGGCCATCTCCGCTTCTATCTCGGCGCAGACCACCACCACGTCGGATCCTTCCGTCTCAGCGAAGCTTCTTACCTTTGCTACCATTTGATTGTCCTCGTCAGCCGCATCAGCCTCGGAAACATTTGCAACGTATATCACAGGCTTATATGACAGAAGGTCAAGGCTCTTTACCGTCTCAGCTTCTTCATCATCCAGGTCCATGGCCCTTGCGGATCTTCCGCTTCCGAGGAATTCGCTGACTCTTTTCAGGAGCTCCAGCTCCTTAGCCAGGCTTTTATCTCCCTTGAGGTTCTTTTCCGTCTTCTGTATGCGTCTGTCCAGGAATTCCATATCCGAAAGTATCAGTTCTGTATTTATGGTCTCTATATCTGAGACAGGGTCTATCCTGCCGTCCACATGAACCACATTTTCGTCTTCAAAGCATCTTACCACGTGCACTATTGCAGCCACTTCCCTTATGTGTCCCAGGAACTTGTTCCCCAGACCCTCGCCTTTGGATGCTCCCTTTACGAGTCCCGCTATATCGTAAAATTCTATTGTTGTATATATGGTCTTCTTTGAATCATATATCTCATGGAGCTTTTTTATCCTTTCATCGGGAACTGTCACCACCCCCACATTGGGCTCTATGGTACAGAAAGGATAATTGGCCGCTTCGGCCCCCGCCTTCGTTATGGCGTTAAAAAGCGTGCTCTTTCCAACATTTGGAAGTCCTACTATCCCCAGCTTCATAAGTCTATCTCCTCTTTTTTCTTATATTTCGTCCGCCTTTCCCGCGGCTCCTTCCAAGAAGTATCATATACGCTGCGGCACAGACGATGATCACGGCCAGGCTCAGCACCTGAGCCTGCTTGAACGGGCCTATCATAAGGCTGTCCGTCCTCAGCCATTCCACAAAAAATCTCTCCGCCGAATACAGAATACAGTAAAGCAGCAGAGTCTGTCCGCTGAATTTTCTCCTGTTGTCTATGAATATAAGGAATATGAACAGAAGAAAGCACCATACGGATTCGTAAAGAAATGTTGGATGCACCGACTGACCGTCAACTGTTATTGCCCAGGGCAGATCGGTAGAGCCTCCGTGAGCTTCGGAATTAAAATAATTTCCCCATCTGCCTATAGCCTGGGCCAGAGCGATGGACGGCGCCGCAAGATCGAGCACATCTCTGAGCTTTAGCTTCCATACGATGCACAGAACCATGGCGGCTGCAAATCCGAAAATAAGTCCTCCATGTATGGCAAGCCCCCCGGCCCTTATATTGACGATCTTCATTATATCGCCCGCGTACATGTCCCAGTTAAAAGCAACATAGTAAAGTCTGGCTCCTATAATGGCCGCAGGAACGCATATTATGACAAAATTGAGGAACTGATCTCCTGTGAGCCCGTGCCCGGGCGCTCTTTTATAGCATATAAAAGAGGATATTATTATGGCTGCCGTTATAATCACGGCATACCACATTATGTCTATTCCGAAGACTGTAAACGCCACAGGATCTGGCACAGGCATCAGTATCACCTCTCAAATAGAATATTTCCCGCATTATCAAAAAGGCGGGCATCGACCTCGCCTTTTGATCATCTTGAATTACTGCTCCGCCTGCACATCCTCCGGATCCACTGCCAGCAGAAGCTCTGCAGATTCTCCCATAAGATATACCTGGTAAAGCTGTTCGTCATCTCCAGAGTACTGCTCTATGAACTCATCGGGTGAAACAACGCCAAGCGTCTCACCTTCATCGCAGGCTATCCTGGCTTCAGGTCCAAGCTGAACGTCCCTGTTCAGATTCCTGTCCGCTATGTAATACCCCTTTTCATAGCTGTCGTTCACCACTACCTCTTTTTCCGCCACACTTACGGAATATCCGTCTTCCGTCTTCTCCATGTCAACAGATCCGAGAACTATCTCCGCTCCGTCGGTAGTCAGCTGCTGCGCATACTCTCCGGCGAGATATTCTCCCGTTATCTCCGGCTCGTCTATGGTCCCTCCTGATTTATCTCCGCCGCATCCCGTCAGCATCACAGCCATGGCTGTGCACAAAAGAAGCGAGAGAAACACTGATCTAAAAATTCTCTTCATTTTGATTCTCCCTGTTAAAGCTTACGTCGATTTACACCTTCATTGTACACACCGGAAGGCTGCTTTTCAAGAAGATTTCACAAAATATGTAAAATATATGTAACGATCAGCTCTCCGCTGCCGCCTCTTCCTGCTCTTCCAGCACAGATGTGCAGTTAGGGCATCTGGTAGCGTCTATGTTTATCTCGCTCTTGCAGAAAGGGCATACCTTTGTGCTCGGAGCTTCTTCTTCCGCCTTTTTCCTTCCAAGGGTCATCGCTGTATTCACTGCCTTTATGAGCACGAACAGCGCGAAGGCCACTATGACGAAGTTTATTACAGCCATTATGAATGAACCGTACTTAAGCGTGACTCCGCCTATGGATACTGCCAGATCGCTGAAGTTCACCTGAACCAGCAGACCTATTATCGGCGACAGTATATCATCTACGAGAGATGTTACTATGGCCGTGAAGGCGGCGCCTATTATTATACCTACCGCCAGATCGAGGACGTTTCCCCTCATCGCAAATTCTTTGAATTCATTGAAAAACTTTTTCATCTTACGTACGCCTCAACTTATATTAAAGATCATAGTACATTGAAAACTCCATAGGAGTAGGCATCTGACTCTGCTTTCTCGTTTCTTCTCTCTTGTTTCTGAGCCATACTTCTATGAGCTTTTCCGGGAACACTCCGCCCTTTGTAAGGAAGTCGTGGTCTTTCTCCAGCTCGTCCAGCGCCTCGTCGAGATTTCTCGGAAGGCTCTTTATCCTCTTCTTCTCGTCATCGCTCAGGCTGTAAAGATTGAAATCATACGGTCCGAATCCTTCCTTCACAGGATCGATCCTGTTTTCTATACCGTCGCAGCCTGCCATGAGTATGGCGGCAAAGGCGTAATACGGATTGCATGTGCCGTCAGGGTTCCTTATCTCGAATCTCTTCTTGTCAGGATCCTTGGCATACGCAGGTATCCTTATAACAGAGCTCCTGTTGGCTGTGGCGAATCCTATTGTTACAGGGGCCTCGTATCCCGGAACCAGCCTTTTGAACGAGTTTGTGCTCGGATTCGTGAAGGCGCATATCGCCTTTATGTGCTTCAGTATCCCGCCCATGAAATGCAGAGCTGTTTCCGAAAGCTGCGAATATCCCTTCTTGTCATAGAAGAGCGGTTTGCCTTCCTTGAAAAGCTGCATATGGACGTGCATCCCGTTGCCTGCCTCATCAAATACCGGCTTTGGCATGAATGTCGCCGTCTTTCCCTCTGCTATGGCTTCGTTTTTGATAAGGTACTTTGTCATCATGGTCTTGTCAGCCATCTCGGTAAGTCCGCCGAACTCGACTTCTATCTCGACCTGTCCCGGTCCTCCCACCTCATGATGGTGATATTTTACCTTGATGCCCTGATCCTCCATGAGCATGGCTACCTTGCTTCTGAAATCATAGAGCACATCCTGAGGCGGAGCCATGTGATATCCGCCTTTGTGAGGCATCTTGTATCCCAGGTTGAATTCACGCACCTCGGTATTCCATTCTGCCTGCTCTGTATCTATATAGAAATTAGATTCATTCGGCTGCGTCGAATAGCTTACGTGATCGAACACATGAAATTCGTATTCCGGCCCTATTCTCATCTCATCGGCAATGCCGCTGGTTCTGAGATACTCTTCAGCGTGCTTTGACACGTTTCTCGGATCCTGATCAAAAGGCCTGTTTTCCGGCGAATCTATAACATAGACGTCTCCTATCATGGAAAGAGTCGGGATCTCCATGAAAGGATCGAGGTAGGAAGAGGAAAGATCAGGTATGAATACCATATCGCTCTTCTCGACAGGCGCGAATCCGTAGTTGCTCCCGTCAAACCCTATCCCGTTCTTAAAGGTATCTTCGGTAAAGCGATCCACAGGTATAGTAAGGTGTCTCCATCTTCCGTTCAGATCCACCATCATGAAATCAACCATTTTTACACTTTTTTCTTCCATGAAGCGCTTGGCTTCAATAAGTGAATTAAACATTTGAGGTTCTCCTTTTATATAGAAATTATAAACACCAACCCTTAAAGTATATATTTCGCACCGCAGTTTTGTCAATCTCCATGTTAAACCTTTTTAGTAAATTTTGTTCCGCAGTGAGGGCACGTTATGACTATTTTGCCGACTCCGCGGGGAACCCGGAGCTTTTCGCCGCATCCGGGACACCTCATTATCCTGTGGGAGCTGTCTGCTCCTCCTGCCCTGCTGCCGCCGGAAAAGGCGCCGCCTCTTCTGAACCTGGATACCATAGAAAGGAATTTCTGGTTCTCCCTGTACCTGGCGGCATGATTTCGCGAAAACATCCTGCAGTAAGTGTATATGAGTATGGCAATTGTCAGAAGGTCAAGTATCCTTCTCCGGAAAAACATATCCGCAACTATGATTATGAGAGCCGCTATCAGAAGGAACCTGTTGAACTGATCCATCCCGTATCTGCCTCTCATGAAATTTGCCATCCACATGTTAAACCTGTTCATTAAAAACCTCCTGAGCAGCTTCGACCGATCTCATGGCATCGCTGCAGTAAAAGTCAGCGCCTATACGGGCCGCGTATTCCGCTGTCAGCACAGCGCCTCCGACCATTATCCTGCACTGAGGTGCAGCCTCCTTTACGGCCTTTATGGTTTCTTCCATGCTTTTGAGAGTAGTCGTCATCAGCGCGCTGAGACCTATGAGCTTAAGATCTCCGGCCTTAACGGTCTCTACGATCTTCTCCGCCGGAACATCCCTGCCGAGATCTATTATTTCGTATCCGTAGTTTTCCATTATGACCTTTACTATATTTTTCCCTATATCGTGTATATCTCCCTTGACAGTGGCAAGAGCCGCTGTACCGAGGCTTACCGTTTCGCGGCTTGCAGCTGCCAGAGCCGCCTTTATCACCTCGAAGCCTGCCTGGGCGGCAGAGGCTGCCTGGAGCATCTGCGGCAGGAATATGGTTCCCTTTTCAAAGCCTTTCCCGACATTGTCAAGCGCGGGTATGAGAAAGCTGTTCACGATCTCAAGCTCGTCATGCTGTGTCAGGAGTCTCTTCGTTTCCTCTCCCGCCTCCTTCTTCATACCCTTTTCTATGAAGTAGAATATATCCCTCTTTTCTCCGTCTTCGGCAACGGCAGATGAGGCGGGTCTTTCTTCTTTTTTCTCAGCCCCGTACTTTTCTATATATTTTGCGGCGTTTTCGTCTACGTTCTTAAGGACGTTAAAGGCCATCACTGCGGCTGTCATATCTTCGTCATTGGGATTTATTATGGGAAGGTCGAGCCCGTTTTCCATTGCCATGGCGAGAAATGTCCTGTTTATTATATTTCTCGCAGGCAGTCCGAAGCTTATATTGGATACTCCCAGCGCTGTAAGCATCCCGAGATCCTTTATCATCCTCACTGCCCTCAGAGTCTCGTTCACTTCCTTCTGCTGAGCGGAGGCTGTGAGCGCCAGGCAGTCTATTATCACGTTTTCCCTGGTTATGCCTGCTTCGCCGGCCTTTTTAAGTATCCTCTCGCCTATCGCCGCCCTTCCTTCCGCTGAATCCGGTATCCCGTTTTCATCAAGGGTAAGTCCTATGACGGCTGCCCCGTATTTTTTAACTGCAGGCAGTATGGACTCCATGACCGAATCCTCTCCGTTCACGGAATTTACTATGGCCTTGCCGTTGTATACCCGAAGAGCCGCCTCTATGGCCTCCGGATTTGACGAATCTATCTGAAGAGGAAGATCCGTAACTGACTGGAGCTTTTTCACTACAGCAGGCAGTAGCTTCACATCATCCACACCGGGTACCCCCACGTTCACATCCAGCACCTCTGCCCCTGCCTCGGCCTGCTCTATGGCCTGAGCCATTATATATTCGAAATCCTCCTCAAGAAGAGCCTGCTTCAGCCGCTTCTTTCCCGTAGGATTTATCCTCTCTCCTATGACGGTGACATGATCGACGGTGACTACCGAGGTGCCGCTGCATATCCTCAGCTTTCCGTCGCTTTCCCTGTTATGCTTATATGAAAGCCTGCCGTTTTTTCCCTGTGCCTGCCATGCGTCTCTTTCCTCCGCGAGGAGCGCTATATACTCCTCCGTCGTTCCGCAGCAGCCTCCTATCATATCCACTCCCGCATCAAGATAGAGAGACATCTCGTCCGCAAACATGCGGGCGGTTATATCGTATTCACCCGTAGCCGGATCCGGCAGGCCTGCGTTTGGCTTTGCGAACACAGGAAGCGAAGTGAGCGACATGAGCTTCTCAGCCATCGGCAATATCTCGGAAGGTCCCAGGGAACAGTTTATGCCGACCGCATCTGCGCCGAGAGCCTCGCAGGTGACAGCCATAGCCTCAAGGCTGACCCCTGTAAACGTCCTTCCGTTTTCTTCGAATGTCATGGACACCATAACTGGCATCCCTGAGTTTTCCTTTACAGCCAGCATGGCTGCCTTTACCTCGTAAAGATCCGTCATGGTCTCTATGACCGCTATGTCCGCCCCGTATCTTTCTCCCAGTATGACCATTTCCCTGAAAACATCGTATGCCTTTTCAAAGGAAAGCGTACCCATAGGCTCAAGAAGCTCTCCCAGAGGCCCCATGTCAAGAGCGACGAGAACCTCTCTTCCCTTTTTTTCAAAAGCTTCTCTCTTTGCCTCCACCGCGGCCCCCACGGCGTTTTTCATGGCCTCTTCCAGAGGCATGCCCAGCTCGTCGAGCTTCATCCTGTTTATACCGAAAGTCGCCGCGTATATTATGTCCGCGCCGGCTTCTATATACTTTTCATGTATTTTTTTCAATATATCCGGATGGGCTGCGCCGAACCCGGTCGTAGTTTCGCCCTCCTCCATGCCTTCCTTCTGAAGCATGGTTCCCATGGCTCCGTCCAATACGCGCCTCTTCGCACCAAAATCAATCTCCACAGAACTTTCCCTCTTTCCTAAGAATACATTTATCTCTCAGCATACACTCTTCGCATCCGGCGGGACTTCCCGTTACGGGATGATCCGAAAGGCCGATCAGCGCTGTTACGGATTTTCGCGGTATCATAAGGCTGCTTTCCGTCACGCTGAGCCCGATCTTCCTCTGGCCGTCTACATATCTCACCATATCGGCCTGCAGCTTAAGGGGAAAATCCCCGTATCCCGGGCTGAATCTCGATGTAGTGAATTTATCAGTGCAGCTCCTTATCTCTTTTTCAAATATATCGCACGCTTCTTCCGTCATTATGGATGCTCCCGTATCGAGCAGCACAGCCTCAAGCATGTCGGTGACCTGAACTCTTCTTATAAGATTGTCGACTCCTATGCCAAGGGTGACCGCCATTACGGCAACCTGTCCGCAGCCTTCAAGATGGCGCTTTATCGACTCTCCTTCGGTTTTTACGTCTCTGCTGTCCATTATCCTGTAAACACCTCTGGGAGACGCCGCAGTCAGCAGCTCTGCTTCAGCCTTGTCAAGGCGTCCGTTCATGTCGTCATCGGCCTTTTCCCTTACTCCGAGCGCTGCCAGCCATTTTTCCCTCGGAAGGCGTCCGCTTATCTCTATCTTCATGGCTTTACAGCAGATCCTTTATCTTCTCGTAAACTCTCAGCGTTACCTCCGGATTGTTCATGGTGTAAAGGTGTATGCCGTCCACCCCGTTTGTGATAAGGTCTCTTATCTGGCCTACCGCGTATTCGATCCCCGCTTCAAACAGTCCCTCCGCATCGTTTTCGTAAAGCCCTATCATCTTTGTGAATTCATGAGGCAGGCTGGCTCCGCTGAGCGCCACTGTCTTTTCTATCTGCCTTGATGTCACTATAGGCATTATTCCCGCGGCTACAGGTACGTTTATTCCCATAAGACGGGCTTTCCCGATGAACTCGTAAAACGCCTGATTATCAAAGAAGAGCTGCGTTATCAATACCTTCACGCCTGCTCCTATCTTATATTTCAGATTGTTTATATCCTCGTCAAGGGATCTGCTCTCATAATGACCTTCAGGATAACACGCTCCCAGTATCTCTATGTCATCGCTGCATTTTCGCTGGACCTCTATGGCCAGTTCATTGGCATGCCTGAACTCGTGCTTGATCTCCTCTCCCTCGACTATATCTCCTCTCAGAGCCAGGACGTTTTGTATGTCAGATGCGGCAAAGCGGCCTATCATCTCCTTTACGTCCTCTCTTGTGGAGTTGACGCATGTAAGATGGGCCACTGTCTCTATGCCGTATTTCTTTTTTATGTTGGATGCGATCTCACACGTGGAGTTATCGGCTATATTTCCTCCCGCTCCGTATGTCACGCTTATAAAGTCAGGCTTGCAGTCAGCAAGCTTTTCAACCGTATCGTATATGCTCTCCAGGTTGGATCTTCTCTTTGGAGGGAATATCTCAAGGGAAAAAACAGGTTTTTTCTTTTCGTACAGTTCAGGTATCCTCATTTTTACACCGTTCCTTTTCAAAATGTATTAAGCATCCGCTATAAGACTATATTATACATTTAAAGGCGTACATTTGCAATCACCGGACCTGTTAAATATCCCTTTTCACATACTCTCACAGCAGTTCTCTGCTGACTTTTTCGAGATTTTCTCTTATGGATATGTGCTGAGGGCACGCTTCCTCGCATTTCCCGCATTTAATACACTGATCCGCCCTCTTTCGTCCATGCCCTTCCACGAGCCAGTTTTCCTGTCCCAGAGCCATTTCTCTGTCTCTGTAGAGCGTATAGTAATTCATGGCTGTAAACGATCCCGATATGCCTATATCAGCCGGACATACCTTTGCACAGTAGTCACATGTGGTACACGGTATGAGCGGTATCCGTCTGAGCTCCTCACGGGCTTTTTTTAAGGTCTCCTTCTGACTTTCAGTCAGTCCCTTGAAATCCTTCATGTATGAGAGATTATCCTTCATCTGCTCCACATCGCTCATACCCGACAGGACCGTTATTATGCCGTCAAGATCAGCGGCAAAGCGTACAGCCCATGAAGCGACAGAGGACTTAGGCTCGGCTTCCTTAAACACCCTTACGACTGATTCGGGCGGGGTCGCCAGCATCCCTCCTTTTACCGGCTCCATTATTATCACAGGCTTTCCGTATTTTCTCGCCACCTCGTAGCATCTTCCCGACTGTACCGCAGTATTGTCCCAGTCTGCATAGTTTATCTGAAGCTGCACAAACTCCGCCTCGGGATGCTCTTTTAATATTTCCTCCAGTTCCTCGGGTGTTGAATGAAATGAAAATCCAATATGCTTTACAAGGCCCTGCTTCTTCTTTTCCCGCACCCATGTCCACATGTCAAAATCATCGAAGTACTTTGTCCTTCCCTCTCCAAGGTTATGGAGAAGGTAAAAATCAAAGTATCCCGCTCCCGTGTTCTTCAGGGATGTATCGAACTGAGCGTACGCCTCCTCCTTTGTCTTGCAGTTTATCCACGCGGCGTTCTTCGTTGCGAGCTGATAGCTTTGCCTCGGATATCTCTCGACCAGGGCCTGTCTTATGGCTTCTTCAGAGCCTTCATAGGCCCACGCCGTATCAAAATACGTGAATCCCGCTCCCATAAACATATCTACCATTTCCTTTGTCTGCTCCAAATCTATGGCTCCGTCTTTCTGAGGAAGGCGCATAAGGCCGAATCCCAGCTTTTTTATTTCTTCTCCCAAATAGATCATACCACTGCCTCCTTTATCTCTTAATGATATATTCTTTGAAAATCGGATAAGCGCACATCCGGCAAAGCTCTTCCGCGCGCTCGCTGAGGCTATATGTTCCTCCGCTCATACCCCAGCAAAGAAGCTGCCCGTAAAGCGCCTCTGTAATAATCCGAGCGGTTTTTTCCTCAGGTATGTCTTTTCTCAGAAGTCCGTCGTCAACTCCCGATTTTATCAGCATACGCGCGGACGATATATCAAAGCGCAGCTTTCCGCTGTAATTGTCATCGTCGGAAAACCTCGGATCGACCACGTTCCTTATCCAGTCCCGCGCCAGATTGATGCCGCCCTCCTGGATGTATCCGGAAAAATTCACCATGTAATTTTCAAGCCTGTCCTGAAAATCCCCTTCCGATCTCACGGCGTTTTCCAGTATCTCTCCGAACATACTGCAGCTCAGCTCAACCACCAGATCCTCTTTTCTCCTGAAATACGTGTAAAACGTGCCCTTCGATACTCCCGCCTTCTCCGTTATCTCCTCAACGGACGTGCCTGTTATACCTTTTTCATGCACTATTTCCCTTCCTGCCTCCACCAGCTTTTCCCTGGTCCGGGCAGCCGACTCCTGCCTGTTTCCCATTTTGTTTTCCTTTCAGAATGTGTATTGCCTTTCTTTTTTCAGAGTATATCATTTCATTGACTTAGAGTCAATGACTTTCAGTCAATATTCTATATATATCTGTCATTGTCATATTCTGCGCATCCATGTATACTTTATCTGAACTACGGATTTTAAAAAGGAGGATATAACATGAAGCCTTTTAACAAATATTTCGATCATACACTGCTGAAGCCGGATGCATCCGCAGATGAAATTTCAAAAGTTGCCCGGGAAGCCCTGGAATACGATTTCTGCTCCGTATGCGTCGCCGGCTGCCGCGTCCCCTATGTAAAACGGCTGCTCGAAGGAAGCAATATAAAGACAGCCTGCGTCACAGGCTTTCCTCTCGGCTCAGCTACAGTTTCCGCAAAAGCATTCGAGACCGAAGAGGCCATAAAAAACGGAGCGGATGAAATAGATACGGTCATAAACATAGGACTTGTAAAGGAGGGCAGATTTGACGATCTTGGTGATGAAATCAAGATCATTTCCGATATATGTCACAAAAGCGAAGTCGTTCTCAAGACCATTATAGAGACATGTCTGCTCACAGAGGAGGAAATCGCCAAAGTCTGCCGCATCGCCGAAGGCGCCGGAACAGACTACATAAAGACGTCCACCGGCTTCAGTACAGGCGGCGCAAGGCCGGAAGACATAATGCTCATGAGAGCTTCCGCACCTTCCGTCAGTATCAAGGCTTCCGGAGGCATAAGAACCCTGGATGATGCTGTCGCGATGATAAACGCAGGAGCCGACAGGCTTGGCTGCAGCTCGTCGGTCTCCATAATGAATGAGTACTTCATGAAAAACAGCCGGATCTGATCGAATGAACGCATAAAAAGGAAAATGCCTGCGCCTTGACCGTGATCAAGGCGCGGGCATTTTTCCTTTTCTTAAAATCGCTGACTGTCAGTCGAGTTCATTGACCTCTTCGTGGATATATATTTCTCTCTTTGCCAGTTCATCGAATACGTCCTGAGGCTCAAAGGCATATTCAGGAATGAGGAGTCCCGTATCCTTTGCCTTTCCCTTTACTATCAGCTGTACCGCCACAGACATAGGTATGCCTACGTTTCTCGTGTATGCTCTCAGCTTTTCCCATCCGGGAACGGATCCGTCTGATTTAGGATGTGTGTGTGTCATTATGTACTGGAGCTTTTTGCCGTCCTTAGTGCCCACCACCTCTATATGGAGTGCGTATCCGTAAAGCTCTGTCTCGGTACCCTCCTTGCTGTTCAGGAGATACTCTGCCACACAGTCCATAACGCCTATTTCCTTGCCGTTTATCATTATCATATCGTTTCTCAGTATGCCCCAGTCATAGAGCGCTCTTACAAGCTGCATGTTCTTCTGCGGCCACGTGCCTCTTGTCTCTATGAGTCTGACGCCCTTGTCTTTAAGAGCTTCGACAAGAGTAACAGTCTCGGAGTGCGGGATTATATACTGAGGATGTGTCCCGTAAGGCTCAGGCAGGGCAATGTCTCTTGGTCTTGCGAAAGGAGGCACCTGTATGAACTTTCCGTCTTCAAATACGGTTCTCGTAGGAAGATCCGGATCATATTCGTAGGTCGTCGTGGCTGTTATTGCCTTGGAAAAGGCGAACGGTCTGTAGGCTCCGTGGCTGACTCTTACAATTTCCACAGTATCCAGTTTATTGGCCGCGTACATGGCCATCATCTGAGTGGTCCCCGGAGTCATTCCGAATCCCGGTACGCATGTTCTGCCTTTTTCCTTGAATATCTCAGCATACTGGTTTTCCTCGCCGAAACCGTTGAGGTTCACCCCGTGACACCCCGCTTCGGCTATGCAGGCTGTGGTCTTTCCGTTGAGCGCGATGGTGGTTCCGTCCATTACTATATCGTATCCTTCCATCTGCTTTACAGTGGCGTCATGGTCGTTTACATCCACTTTTACGAAATCCACTCTCGGATCGTTCAGCCATTTGACCACTTCGTTTCCTGCCTTTTCATCGTAATCGGCTACTGTGATCCTGTCAAAATCAGAGTACTGCACCAGATCGAGAGTTGACTCCCTGCATATCCTTCCCGCTCCGCCTAAACAAAATACTTTCATGCTCACTACCTCCCATTTGTTTACCAATTCATTATCAACTTGTGAGCATATATTACCACTTTATGACTATATTGTAAATACTTTTTTGCAATTTTTAACGTATCTTTAAAAAGTTTATAATGATATTGTCATAATTTTGTCTTTATGCTATAATAATAAACAACACTGTCAAATCGTACATTAAGAAAGGACTAAAGAACCATGCTTCCACAGGAACGTTATCACGAACTCACCGAATATCTCAAAAAACACCGTATAATTAAGATCGAACAGATGACGGAGCTTTTCGGCATTTCCGTTGAAACGGCCCGCAGGGATCTCACCCACCTTGAAAAAACAGGGGTCATAAAAAAGATATACGGAGGAGCGACGCTCCTGGAGAAGGAATCAAAGGAGCCTGACACCTCGGAAAGGCTTTCAAAGAATCTCGAAGAAAAAACAGCCATAGGGAAAAAATGCGCCGAATTTATAAACGACGGGGATTCCATACTGATAGAGGTGGGCACTACCACTCTTCAGGCGGCAAAAGCCCTTAAATCAAAAAAGAATCTGACTGTTATAACAAATTCCGTACATGTTGTGAACGAGCTCATGGATACTGATTTCGGCCTCTACATCATAGGCGGACGCATACGCCACGGAGAGGGCTCCATCTCGGGAGCTGTCTCCATTATGGAGCTTGAAAACTTCCATATAAGCAAAGCCATAATAAGCGCGGGCGGCATCACAGCCGGACGCGGTCTTTCAGATTACAATATAGAAGAGGCTCTTGTGAGAAAAAAGGTCATAGATCAGTCAAAAGAGGTCATAGTAGTAGCTGACAGCAGCAAATTCGGACAGGATGTCCTCTCTCATGTATGCGGTCTGAACGATATCGATCTCATAATAACCGACAATAAGCTCGACCGCGATCTTCTCCGTGAATTTGAAAATATGAATGTGAACATAGTGCTGGCATAGACGAACGGCTTTCAGACGACCCTTTTCTTTTTATCGGTAGAATCAAGAACACCTCTTATATATGCTCCCACATTCTCCGGTATTATATCCAGAACGTATGAGAATTCTTCCTCCACAAGCCTTTCGGCTGTTTTAAGAGTGTTGCTGTCGGTTGCCGGCAGATGCTTTCCTTCTGAAGTCAGCTCCTGCTTTTTGTCGTTTATACACCTTATCATGAGCAGCAGCTCTTCTCTGACACCGCCTGACAGTATCTCATGAAATCTCTCGTTTCTCACCCTTCTGTCCTTGTCCCACTTTATCTCCTTATCTCCCATATCCAGTATCAGACTGTCTATCTCTTCCCTTGTCATTATTTCCCTCAGTCTTGATCCCAGAGCCTTGTTTTCAAGAGGAACGAATATGGTGGAGGATGGACTGCTCAGAGGCTTCAGTATATAATACATCTTCTCTTTGCTGTCATAATCAAAGCTTACAGGTCTTATATCCTCTACAAGACATATGCCGTTAGTACCGTAAACTACTCTGCTGCCCTTGACAAACTGTTTACCATTCATCCCGTTTCCTTTCTCAAAGATAATAGAGCGTCCCGCAAAGCCTGCAGGATGCAGGTTACACATATATTATACAGAATTTTACAATTATTTTCAAAGATGATTTTAAAATTATTTTTGACAGCCTCTGCCTTTTATAACATCCGCTCTCCCGGTTTCATGGGGCAAAAATCCATAAAAAACGACAGGTTTCATGCCTGTCGAAAAAATATTTTTCAATATTTATTTTATTTTTGTAAATTCCCGGCTATTACAGTCTTCCCGACTGAACGATGCTGTCTATCATCTCAGCGCATTCGTCGAAGCTTTCTTTAAAAGAACGAAGCTTTTCAACAATAGCCTTCTTTGTAGCACTGCTCATTATATCCCTCTTTTCTTTTGCTACTTTTCTTTACATTTACAAGTATATTACCTTATTTGCTGTATGTCAAGGAATTTTATGTACTACTTTGCTGTGTTCATGTCACTTATTTGGCAAATCATGTAAAAGTCACAAGCTCAGGCTCAGGTTTTTCGCCCTTTTCAATGGATACCAAGCTCAATACAGGGCCTTCCTCTCCGTAAAGATCGCAGTAGCGGTAATCGAATCTTGCTCTTACCCTGACCCAGTCCTCATGATCAAAATCCGTCTTTCCCTTAAAATAGCATACAAACCCCATGAACTGGATATCATCCGCACAGCATGTCATTATATGACGTCCGGGGACAAAATACTTTCCGCCCGGCTTTGCGCTGGCACAGTACCTTGCCGTAAATTCCATTTCTTTTCCCGCATATCTTTCCGGGTTCTCCATGGCGTCAATATACCAGAGCCCGTAATCCATATCGTCTATGACAACTCTGCTTCCACTGTAGTCAAAAGGCGGATCTTCCTTTTCATTCGCGTACATGGTGCCGTCTTTTCTTTCAAAAGCGACCTGTACCTGCGGATTGAGCGCCTTGAGATTTCTTCTGAATTTTGTTCTATCTGTGGCGTCATCACAGCGGTTGAATATTATGAGGTTGGAATTTTTCAGAGGCTCCATGAATGTTTTTCTCATGTTGCTTATATAAAGCTCCGCCGTTTCGGCATTGACGGTAGAGTATATACCGCCAACGAACCATCCCGGCGGCATCCCGCTTTTAAGAAAATCATCCACGCTCCACATGCCGTTTAATTCAACCATGACCTGAGCGGGATCGTATTTCGCGGCGCACCTTCTCCAGAAATCTCTGCTAAAGGTTTCAGGTTTTCCTGTCTTTATCAGCTCCATGGAATATCTTTTCAGGAATCCGGCGCCAAAGCCCTTCTCCCCTTCTTCGCACTGGATCAGCAGCGTGAGTCCCGGTTCGAGAAAATCCTCTTCCCCTGCCACCTCGTGTATGAGCGTAGTCTTTCCGCTTTCCAGCAATCCTGTAAAAAGATAAACCGGCACATCCATAAGTTTCATCTCCTTCTGTCCCTGTCTCTATCCGAAGACACTGTCCAGTTCAGTCTCTTTGAGCTCTGTTCCTATCACGCACACAAGCCCCGTGTAGTCAGGCTCGCCCTCGCGGATCTGTATTTCGCCGGGTACCATATCGAACTCCATCCATGAGCCGTCTTCTCCCTCTACGATGCCCTTTGCCCTTAAGATCCGGCCAAAACCTTCAGACTCCGCCATCACCGCCAGTATATCCTCAAGCTCCTTTCTGCCGAATCTTCGTACAGTTTCAGTCCCCCACTGAGAAAACACTTCATCCGCATGGTGATGTCCCTCATGTCCGTCATGACCGTCAGTATGACAGCCTTCCCCGTGATGATGCTCATGGTCATGACTGTGGTGATGATCATGCCCGTGGATATCCATTTCCTCCACCAGCCTCATTATTTCTCCATTTATCCCCCGACCGTCTCCGAGCGCCGCAAGGATCGCATTTTGTGAAAGTTCTTCCCACGGGGTCGTTACTATTGCCGCTCTTTTGTTCTTTTCCCTTACAGCCGCAACGCACCTTTTCAGCCTCTGCCCGTCGAGTTTCTGAGTCCTGCTTATTACAACGGTATCCGCATACTCAAGCTGATTGTTGAAAAACTCCCCGAAATTTTTCATATACATCTCAGCCTTATTTCCGTCTACGACCGTTATGAGATTTTCTATGTCCACGCCCGCCTGTTCCTTCATATCCGAGACAGCCCTCGCCACATCCGATAATTTTCCGACTCCCGAAGGTTCTATGATTATTCTGTCAGGAGAAAATTTCTCCGTGACTTCTTTCAGCGCCTTAGCAAAATCACCTACCAGGGTGCAGCATATACACCCGGAGTTCATCTCCGTCACCTCTATTCCGGAATCTCTCATGAACTTTCCGTCTATTCCGATCTCTCCGAACTCATTTTCGATGAGCACCAGCTTTTCATCTCCATATACCTTTGAGATCAGTTCCTTTATGAATGTTGTCTTGCCCGCTCCCAGAAAACCTGATACTATATCCACTTTTACCATGGTCTCATCCCTTTCCAGATATTATAAAACAGTCATGAAATCCAGGCGCTTACATACGTTGCCTGTATAAAAATTATAGCACAGGGCCGCTTTCTTTTCCAGTCAGGGGCAGCAAACACCCGTCTCCGGTATTGATGCTTTGCCTCTGTGTTCATATAATAAGGCTATACGTATCAACCGGACTTGAAAATCATATTTATCAAAAGGAGAGGGATCACCATGCGTGAAGAAGAAAAAATATATGCAGGCAAACTTTTCAACAATCAGTGCGATGAGCTGAAAGCCATAAAAATGAAAACTCATGCTGCCAATCAAAGATATAACAGTCTCCCGGAGACTGATCCCGAACGCGATGAAATAATGCGCTCCATTCTCGGCAGCATAGGAGATACGTTCCATTTTGTCGGTCCCGTCTATTTCAATTACGGCACCCATACATTCATCGGCCAGAATTTCTTCGCCAACTTCAATCTTACCGTTATGGACGATGCCCGTGTGTTCATCGGCGATAACGTATGCATAGGACCGAACGTATCACTTCTTGCAACCAACCATCCGCTTATCGCTCAGGAGCGTATGGGCCTGGATGAAAACGGCCGCACTACAATGGCGGAATTCGCCGAGGACATCCACATAGGCAGCAACGTCTGGATCGCCGCCAACGTATGCGTGACCGGCGGCGTTCATATCGGAGACGGCGCGGTTATCGGCGCCGGCAGCGTCGTTACCCGCGATATTCCCGCAGGATATATTGCTCTCGGCGTCCCCTGCCGCCCGGTACGCCCCATAACGGAAAAAGACAGCGCCCGCGACCGCCTTCTTCCGGAAGATGCAGAACACTTTCACAATAATTTCCCCGGATTTTAAATCTCGTATACCGGGATCTCAAACAGCCTTTGTCACAGCCTGTCCAGCTCCTCCATCATAGCGGGCCGCCTTTTATACTCGTTTCTCAGATCTTTGACTATACGATGGGCGGCTTCTATGCCTCCCGGATATTTCCGCATCTCTCTCAGGAGCCTGACAATGCTCTGATAATGCTTGCGGCTCCCGGAAATCCGCGCCCTTTTCCTTATCACTCCTTCATATACTCCTATTATCTTCTCAGGGTAAAGCTCCTTCAGGGAATTTCCGTATTCCTCGACCAGGTAAATATCCTCCAGAACCGTTATGTATTCAATAAGCCTGTCATAAAGCTCTTCTTCATTGTAAAGGACGCACAGCTCCCTTCTTCCCTTCAGACCACTGAATATGTCTTCCCTTACTGCCTCCCATTCTTCCTCACTGTAATAAGCTTTCAGCTTTCTGAAGGCTCCAAGATCACACGGGCTGTACTTTGTCACTAAAAGCTTAAGCTCATTCTTTGCGTTTTCTTCATCGCCCGTAAATTCATAAATCTTTGCGAGTTTTTCCGTATACTGAGCCGACAGCCCGATAAGTCCCTTATCGATCTCCCGGCTCTCTTTTAATATCTTCGCGGCTCCCCTCAAGTCACCTGCAGACATCATCCTGCTTACAGCGTGCTGTCTTGCGACTGACAGCTGCCAGTATCTTCTTTCCATGTCAGCCGTCTCCTCTTCTGCAGCACCGAGCTCTTCCGAAACAGCAAAATACATATCAAGCCAGCCGGAAATATCCCAATCTCTCTCATACTCGTCAGTCCGGGCAGACCACTGACTCAGTTTTTTCAATATGACTTCCTTTTTTCTATCAAGATAAAGTCTTTCATGGAAATCTTCAAACCACAGTCCCCTGACGATCCCATAAATGAAATCATGTTCATTATCTCCTGTAATGATATTATTTGCCCAGCCAAATATCCTGTTTTTTAATATATCATTGTCGCTGTCCGTTATTCGCCTTATTATGTCTCTGCAATAGTATCCAACGCTTACAACCGCTCCGTCGGAATCATCGATTTCCGCCTTACCGGTCTTTTCAATAACGAGAGCTGACAGTAAAAACGCCTCTTCAAACTTCCCGTAGCGCAGCATCATTTCTTCTATTATCCTGTGTATGAAATCATACAGTCCTTCCTCAAGTTCCCTGGCCATATAGTATGAAATAAACCCTTGTCTGTCCTGGCATGATTCAAATATATCGTTAAGCTGCTCTTTGTACATATCCAGCTCGGAGCTTTCAACTATATCTGTCATGAAAACCTTGAATCTCCTTCGCATCAGAACATCATTTTCAAGTTCCGAAAGGAGAAACAGCTCCAGCTCCTCTCTTTCTGCGTTTTCCACAAGGCTGCCTATATCAGGCTCATAAAGCGCCTCATTTAAAAACTCCTCCTGCCTGCGCGCCACTTCATCATCAAAGCATATCACGCTTCTATTGTCCGGAGCAATATCCTCCGACATTTCCAAAGCAGCCAAAACCGCCGCCATATGCTTGCAGTTCTCACCGCTTTCGGCATACGGGCAGTTGCACCTCATCCCTATCAGCTCACCTTCATCAAGGAAAATCTCAACATGGTAATCCTCACTGCCATGTACAAAAGCGCTATAGCCGCCGTCGATCCTTGCCAGCTCCCCGACCTTCCCTTTTTTATAATAATTTACGCCGCGCTCCAGTATATGGGGCGCGAATCTATCCTGCCAGTTGTTCATAAGCGGCCTCTTTCCGTCTTGA
>CAWVKQ010000022.1:0-6743 GCA_963929955.1 Bacillota bacterium | reverse complement strand
AAATATTGCAAAAAGTATTGACAATTAGTAAAATTTACAGTATATTCTGAATCAACAAGAGAGAGTGGATAAAGAACAGGAGGCGTGAGATGAAACAGAATATACTTAAAACGGGGAAAGACTACAGAGAGATAGATGACTATATCAAAGGAAGCGGATATAAGCGTGTGATGCTCGTATGCGACGAGGCGCTGGGATTCCTGAAGCTCAAGGGTTATTTCGATACAGCGGAAGAAAGGCTGGACATAAGTCTCACCAGATTCGATCATATACAGCCGAATCCTCTTTACGAAGGCGTCGTGGAAGGCGTGGAGATGTTCAGGAAGAACGGATGCGATGCGATAATCGCCGTTGGAGGCGGAAGCGTCATGGATACGGCAAAGGGCATAAAGCTCTATGCATGTATGGATCCTGACGTACTCTATCTCGAACAGGAGATAGTCCCTAACGATATCCCTCTTGCGGCTGTCCCTACAACGGCAGGCACGGGAAGCGAAGCCACGAGATATGCGGCTATATATTATAACGGAGTGAAGCAGTCTGTTACGCATGAAAGCGCGATACCGCAGACGGTGTTCGTAGATCCGTCGGTACTCGTGACGCTTCCGGAATATCAGAAGAAAGCGACGGCGATGGATGCGCTCTGCCACTGTATAGAATCCTACTGGTCCGTGAATTCCAACGATGAGAGCTTCGGCTATTCCGATGAAGGGATCAGGCTCATAATGGAGAATATCGACGGATACATCGCAAACGATGAGAAGGCGAACGAGGCTATGCTCTACGCCGCGAACCTCGCGGGAAAGGCTATAAACATAACGCAGACGACAGCGGGGCATGCGATGTGCTACAAGCTGACGAGCCTCTACGGGACGGCTCACGGACATGCGGCGGCGCTGTGTACCGCGGAGCTCTGGCCGTACATGACGACCCATATGGAGAAATGCATAGACGAGAGAGGCGAGGAGCATCTGCAGATGATCTTCGAAAAGATCGCGGCAGCCATGGGATGCGATAGCATAGGCGGTGCGATAAAGCGTTTTGCGGGCGTCCTTGAAAGACTCGATCTCAGACCGCCTGTACCGTTCGAATCGGATTATGAGATACTGAAGACATCGGTAAATCCTGTAAGGCTCGGCAATTTCCCTGTAAAACTCGATGAAGAGGCGATAGATATGCTGTATCACAGGATACTGTCTCCTAAGATGAACAGGACGGATCCTGCGGACGTGACGATCCGCATCGATGATAATGTGATAAAGACTTCAGCCTAGACATACAAAAAAGAGGCTGCTGTATCAGATCGCTGATGCAGCAGCCTCTTTGTTTTTTGTTTGGTATTCGTTCATATAAGAGACGGGAGCTTTATTTTTATTCCATGACTGCGCCCCTTGACGATGCGGTGACGTTCCTCATGTATCTTGCGAGCCATCCGGACGTAACGTTCGGAGGCGGCGCCACATAGGAGGCGCGTCTCTTTGCGAATTCATCGTCTGTGACCTTCGCGTTTATCTTCGATGCAGGGATATCTATCTCGATGATATCGCCTTCCTCCAGGAGTCCGATGTTTCCGCCTGCGGCAGCTTCAGGACATACATGACCTATCGAAGCACCTCTGCTGGCTCCGCTGAAGCGGCCGTCCGTGATGAGAGCGACCGTCTTGTCAAGCCCCATGCCTGCGAGCGCGCTCGTAGGATTGAGCATCTCTCTCATGCCCGGACCTCCCTTAGGTCCTTCGTATCTTATCACTACCACGTCGCCGTCCTTTATATCGCCTGCATATATTGAGGCGATGGCTTCTTCTTCGCTGTTGAATACGCGGGCAGGACCCGTGTGTGTGAGCATCTCGGGAGCTACGGCGCTCCTCTTTACCACGCAGCCGTCCTGTGCGATATTGCCCCACATGATGGCGATGCCGCCTGTCTCGCTGTAAGGATCGTCAACAGGTCTTATTATGCTGTAGTCCTTGACGTGAGCGCCCTTCATGTTCTCACCCACGGTCTTTCCCGTGGCGGTGATGAGGCTCTCGTCTATTAGACCTTTTTTCGTAAGCTCGCTGAATACGGCCATCAGTCCGCCGGCTCTGTTGAGGTCGTGCATGTGCGTGCCGCCTGCAGGAGCCAGATGACAGAGGTTAGGCACTCTGGCGCTGAATTCGTTGAATATGTCGAGGTTGAGCTCGACGCCCGCTTCGTTCGCTATCGCGAGCAGGTGCAGTACGCTGTTGGAGGAGCAGCCCAGAGCCATGTCGCATGCGAGCGCATTCCTGATGGACTTCTCGTTTATTATGTCTCTTGCCTTTATGTCCTTTTCCACGAGCTCCATTATCGCCATGCCGGCGTGCTTTGCGAGCCTGATCCTGCCGCTTTCGACAGCAGGTATGGTGCCGTTCCCCGGAAGGGCTATGCCGATCGCCTCGGAAAGGCAGTTCATGCTGTTCGCTGTGTACATGCCGGAGCACGATCCGCAGCCCGGGCAGACGTTCTGCTCGAATTCGAGCAGCTGATCATCGTCTATGATATCCGCCTTCCTTGCGCCGACTGCCTCGAACATCTTGGAAAGGCTCGTCTCTTCGCCGTTCACGAGGCCCGACATCATAGGTCCGCCGGAGCATACTACGGTAGGGAGGTTTATCCTTACCGCGCCCATGATCATGCCTGGAACGATCTTGTCGCAGTTAGGTACGAGCACGAGTCCGTCGAATGCATGTGCCATAGCCATGGTCTCGACGCTGTCGGCTATGAGCTCGCGGCTCGCGAGGCTGTACTTCATGCCTATGTGTCCCATAGCGATGCCGTCGCACACGCCGATGGACGGCACTTCTATAGGCGTTCCGCCGGCCATCCTCACGCCTGCCTTCACGGCCTCGGCGACCTTATCGAGGTGCATGTGCCCCGGAACGATCTCGCTTTTGGCGGAGATAACGCCTATGAGAGGCCTTTCCAGCTCTTCTTTCGTATATCCCATAGCATAGAAAAGGCTTCTCATGGGAGCTTTTTCTATGCCTTTAGTTACATTGTCGCTTCTCATTTTCATTTCCTTTCCGTATATTGAAAGGAGCCGGAAAACAGGCTTCCGGGCTCCTTTGATCGGGGACTATTTCTTGAGCCAGCTCATCATCTTTCTCAGCTCTTCTCCTACTGAGCAGAGAAGGTGAGAAGCTTCCTTCTTCCTGGTTGCCAGGAATCTGGCCTTGCCGCCCGCATTGAATTCCTGGATGAATTCGCTGGCAAATGTGCCGTCCTGTATCTCTGAGAGGACCTGCTTCATTTCTTTTCTCGTGTCCTCTGTTATGATCCTCTTTCCTGTTCTGTAATCACCGTATTCAGCAGTATTTGATATGGAGTATCTCATCTTGTCGAAGCCGCCTTCGTTGATGAGGTCAACGATGAGTTTCATCTCGTGGATACATTCGAAGTAAGCCATTTCAGGTTCATATCCGGCTTCAACGAGAGTGTCGAATCCTGCCTTCATCAGCTCGCATACTCCTCCGCAGAGAACGGCCTGTTCGCCGAAGAGGTCTGTTTCGGTCTCTTCCTTAAATGTAGTCTCCAGTATGCCTGCGCGGCCTGCGCCTATGCCGCTGGCGTATGCAAGAGCATAATCCTTGGCCTTGCCGGAAGCATCCTGATATACGGCGATAAGGCTAGGAACACCCTTGCCTTCAACGTACTGGCTTCTTACAGTGTGTCCCGGTCCCTTAGGAGCGATCATTATAACGTCCAGGTAATCGGCCGGTGTGATCTGATTGAAGTGGATGTTGAAGCCGTGAGCAAATGCCAGAACATTTCCTTCCTTCATGTGCTTCTCGATCTGGTTCTTGTATATGGATGCCTGCAGCTCGTCAGGTGTGAGGATCATTACGATATCTCCCGCCTCTGCAGCTTCCTCGATACCCATTACGGTGAGACCTGCGGCTTCCGCTTTCTTTGTGTGAGCTGAGCCCGGTCTGAGTCCTACAACTACATTTACGCCGCTGTCATTGAGGTTCATCGCATGAGCGTGTCCCTGGCTTCCGAATCCGATGATGGCGACTGTTTTGCCGTCAAGCATGCTTAAATTGCAGTCCTGGTCATAGTATTTTTTGATCATTTTTTCTCTCCTTGTCCTTCCCTGCCCGGGAAATTAATTTATTTTGTTTTATGTTAAGAATTCAAAGATTCTCTCGGTCGGTTGATCTTATTCGGCCAATTCTCTGCCGATGCCCGTTATACCTGTACGGCATACTTCGGCTATATCGTAACAGCTCATCATGTCCATGAAGCCGTCCAGCTTTTCGGAGGCTCCCGTAAGCTCTATGATCATGCTGTTCTTGGAAAGATCCACTATACGGCCACGGTAGATCTCAACGATCTCCTTTATGGCAGAAC
Organism: Bacillota bacterium; assembly: GCA_963929955.1. Classification (GTDB taxonomy): domain Bacteria; phylum Bacillota; class Clostridia; order Peptostreptococcales; family Anaerovoracaceae; genus Lentihominibacter. Next base: position 2,373 of record CAWVKQ010000022.1, on the reverse strand, counting down.
GCTCGGTTTTGTCGGCCTTCACCTTGAGAAGGAGCAGCTCTCTGTATATGCTGTTTCCCGCATCCAGTGTGAAGATCTTCTTTACTACCTCCAGTTTGAGGGTCTGGGTTATTATCTGGTGCAGACCCTGTTCGGTCCCTGTGAATACAACCGTTATCCTGGAAAGCTTAGGATCGTTCGTAGCCGATACTGTGAGGGAATCGATGTTGAAGCCGCGCCTTCCGAAGAGGCTGCTCACTCTGGTGAGAACGTTGGCCTGGTTATCGACAAGAATACTGATAACTTCTTTTTTTATCTGTTTATCCATTCTTTCCCTCCTTAACCTATTATCATATCTTCAACTGTGCCGCCCCCCGGTATCATAGGAAGAACTCTTTCGTCTCTGGCTATGGCGCAGTCGATCCATACAGGGCCTTTTTCCTTAAGAGCCTGTTTGAAGACCTCTTCGAACTCCTTTGGGTTGCTCGCGGAAAATCCTTTGCCGCCAAAGGCTTCAGCCAGCTTAGGGAAATTCGTCTTCCTCTCCGGAGTGGTGGCTGCGTATCTCTTGCCGTAAAATGAGGTCTGCCACTGGTATACCATACCGAGAACGCGGTTGTTCATTATTATGGTTATTATCGGAAGCTGCTGGCTTACAGCCGTGCAGGCCTCGTTAAGGTTCATGTGGAAGGATCCGTCTCCCGTAAAATGTATGACTCTCTTTTCGGGGCATCCGACCTGAGCGCCTATGGCTGCTCCGTATCCGAATCCCATGGTGCCGAGACCGCCGCTGGTTATGAAATCCTTGGTCTTGTCGTGCTTCAGGTACTGAGCCACCCACATCTGATGCTGGCCTACGTCTGTAACGTATATGGTCTCCTTGTCGGTAAGATCGCACACGGCATGTATAACCTCGCTAGGATGAAGGTCAGCATCCTGGCACTTTACATCGCCTGTTTTTTTCTTCCATTCCATGGCCTGGGAGACCCATTCGCTGTGGTCTTTTTTCTTTATGAGGGGCAGGAGCTTTGTGAGAAACTCCTTGGCATCAGCCGTAACGCCGAAGTCGACGAGGACATTCTTGTTTATTTCACTGCTGTCGATGTCGATCTGGACTTTCTGAGCCTTTTTGGCGAACCTGTCGGGATTGAGAGCGACTCTGTCGCTGAATCTCGCGCCTATGGCGATGACAAGATCCGCTCTGTCCACAGCCTTGTTGGCTGCTATGCTTCCGTGCATCCCGACCATGCCCAGGTTTCTCTTGTTGTCATAGCCGAGAATACCTGCAGCCATCAGCGTATATGTGGCAGGCATGTCCGCCTTTTCGAGAAGCTGGATAAGCTCCTCGCCCGCATCGGATGCGGGAACGCCGCCGCCGAAGTATACCACCGGTTTTTCCGAGGCGTTTATCATGGCTGCAACTTCCTGAACCTCCTCTTCGGAAAATTCCGGAACCGGATTGAGCGGCAGCGGCTCAGAAGGCTTATAGTCGGTCTCTGCCGCTGTGACGTCTTTTGTGATATCCACCAGTACAGGGCCTTTCCTGCCGCTGTTTGCTATTCTGAAAGCGTTTCTCATGGCATCAGCCAGATCATCTATCCTGTTTACAAAAAAAGTATGCTTTGTTATAGGCATAGCCACACCGGTTATACATATCTCCTGAAACGCGTCTCTTCCAATGAGACTGTCCGGCACATTGGCTGTTATGGCCACAAGGGGGATGCTGTCCATAAATGCCGTAGCTATTCCCGTAACAAGATTGGTAGCTCCAGGGCCGCTTGTAGCGAAGACGACGCCGGTTTTGCCCGTTGCTCTGCAATAACCGTCAGCAGCGTGGGCAGCGCCCTGCTCATGAGCCGTAAGCACATGCTTTATTCTGTCTCTGTACTCGTAGAGAGTGTCGTAAAGGTTGAGAGCTGTGCCGCCGGGGTAGCCGAATACTGTATCAACATCGTGCTCCAGTAAGATCTCGGCAACCAGTTGTGATCCTGTTACTTTCATTCTCTTCCTCCTTATCAAGTCTGCGCCGCATTGTCCGGCGCCTGTTTTGCCGCAGTGGAGATCCGTTGTCAGAAGCGGCAAAAACCGCCGGATTTTCCCTGCACCACCTATTATAAAGGGTTTGAGAAGAAAATCAACATATTTTTTGGTGAAATTGTGAAAACACACAAAGAAATCCCCGATAATATAGTGTTATACAACAAAATGACTTCGGTTTTAGATTTTGTGTCCATGCCGGTAAGCGCGGTTTCCCACAAAGCCGCCTCTATCCCCCTTATAAATGGGAAAATCCCTTTGCACGGGACTGTCATAAAGAGTTTTTCCCACAAACAGGGCAATAAATCATAAGTTTATGGGAAAATAGAGGTCAGGAAAGGAAATTAATGGTAAATA
>CAWVKQ010000021.1:0-10427 GCA_963929955.1 Bacillota bacterium | reverse complement strand
GTCAGCTCGCGGGTCTCTCCTGTGCATATTCTCTGCATTTCCATGACTGTTTCGTAATCCATAAAGCTTTCCTCTCAAAATTTTCAGAAATACGGTTTTATATTGACTCCGGATCGGCACAGCCGACTTGATCATGTAGATTATATCACAGGAACGGGGCGTTGGCATGGGCAAAATATGGCAAAGTTGCACACAGCGCATATGATGGAGCCGGTCTAGCAGTCCCACTGATATTTTTTCATGTCTACGCAGCCGTTTTCCTTAAAGCCCACTCCTTCCATGGCAAGGAGCCGTCTCTGGTCATGAAAGTTCGGAGCGAGTCTTCCGGCGTGGTTCACTACGCGATGGCAGGGGTAATCGCCGTAATAATCGGACATGCTGAGTATCCTTCCCACGAGGCGCGAATTTTTGCTTCTGCCTGCGAGTCGGGCGATCTGGCCGTAGGAAGCGACTTTGCCTTCAGGGATCTCTTCAACGACTGAAAGGATTTCGTATATAAGGGATTCGTCTAATACAGCGGACATTTTTACCTCCGTCACATGGTGATATACTGTGATTATATACCACCTGCGGAACGATTAACAGCTTGAAAAATAATTTCATTTGTGGCACCATATACCATTAGATGACTTAAGCGTATGAAAGAGGTGACACGATGAAAGAAGAGAGATTCAAAGAAATAGAGCGTCAGGTGGCAGACGCGGACCATATGAGGCTGAATTCCATGCTGGCTCCGGAGTTTATAAGCTGTGATGAGGAAAAGAGCACGTCAAAGATAAGGTTTGAGATAAAGGACTGGGAAAGAAACCAGAGGGGAGAAGGCCACGGCGGAGCCGTATCGTCCATGTTCGATACAGCCATGGGTATAACGGTAATGGCCCTTTCGGAAGCTGAAGCTGTGTCCACAGCCGATCTTTCGGTAAGCTTTATAAGGCCGTTCCTGGGAAAAGGCTGCATCATAGAGTCAGAAATAATACACCCGGGGAAAACCCTCATAAGGGTGAGCGCCCGGGCTTTTGACGAGGATACGGGAAAGTGTCTGGCTTCTGCATCAGGCAACTTCGTAAGGCTTAGGAAATGAGACTTTCGAGGAACCTGATTATGTTTGTCAGTGTAGGCTCGCCGCTTTCCATGTTGCAGTGATAGGAAATCGCGTTGAGGCCATCGACCTTTGACGAGAATATGTCCAGTTCGGAGGACAGGAGAGTTCCCGGAGTCTGTGAGCTCTGGCCGAGGGCGTCTACGAAAAAGCGTCCAAGGTTTTTGTCCTCATTGCAGGACCATGTTGTAAAGATCTCGGAAGGCGTATAGCTTATATCGCACAGGCCGGAAGTAGTGAGGAATATATCGGACATTTCCCTGAGAACGGATGAATCAAGACTTCTGGCTCTTATCACAGCTTTGAAGCTGTTGCCGTCGGTGGAAATGAACGATATGTCGGATCCGGCGATAACATTGCCGCTGTCTTCATCCTGAAGGTATATCCCCGTATCAAGAGTATACATAAGGCTTATGATGTTGTTGCTGCCTGTGCCGGATATGACTGAGGAAGGCATCGAGGTCTCTGTCATGGTGTATACGAAGCTGTCGTCAAGATCGCTGAACCTTTCCTGCATGTTGTTATATGATCTTTCAAATCTGTTGGTGAAGCTCTCCACATCATTATCATCAACCACAACTACGGCTGTAGCCGAGCGCGGGGTCGCCCCGTCTGAAGCTTCACATGTAAAGGACGTCAGCTGAAAAAGCTGTCCCGAGCTTTTTTCCGTGGCAAGCAGACTTCCTATGACTTCAACGGGATTGGGATACTGTTTGTCAAAATCAAAAGGATCCTTGTAATCGGGTATAGTCATGGATATGGCAAAGGCATTGCCGTAGGAAGGAGAGTCCGTATCTATGGAAGAAGTCATTGTTCCGGATATGGCGTATGAACCTTTCGTATATATCTCAGGGCTGCTGCTGTATTCCAGGTTTATGAAATTATCGCATTTCAGATATTTCGCATCCACGGCGCCGGCGCCAGTTAAATTACCCGCGTCGTCCTCAGTTATGACAGCCCTTATGTCGCCGTGGTTCTCAGGCCCCAGAAGGGATGTGAGAGCTATGGCCAGAGTCTGCATGGATGTCTTGAAATCGTCCGTCTTTACTGCACACTGTATGACGGTGGATTCGGCGGATTCGTATCCGGATGTGGCGGGATTCTCGATCACCGTGTAGTTATCGTGATGCTGCTCCATGTTGACGCCGTTTTTATTTGCCCATGAATCCAGATATTCGGAGAGAAGCGAATATTCTCCGCTGCTGCCTGAAAGGGTTGAGCTCAGCTCTTCATATGTAGCTTCCATGGAGGCAAGCAGATCCTGCTGTCTGCTGGTTTCGCCTACGGAGCATCCGGTGAGAACAAAAGCCGAAAAAAGTATCGTGACTGTCAATGACAGGAAAAATTTCTTCATAACAAATATTTCTCCTTATATACTGTTAAAATCAACAATATAATGATATAATAACTTAATGAGTCAGTCAAATGTAGATTGAATGAATGTTGGACGATTATTTTGTCGGCAAAGAGAGAAAGCATATTATGGAAACACGAAATTTTCTTATAAGGGAAAGCATATTCGATGATTATCAGTACTTCGCAAAGTGGGAAACGGATCCTGAGGTGATACAGTATCTCAGTTTTGATGAGGACAGGACATACGAGGAAGTGGTCACTGAATCGCTTTACAACAGGTTTTCCGCGGAGAAGATGGATTTTACCGTTATAGACAGGGATTCGGAGAAGCCTGTGGGAAGGATCTATCTTTCGAGGATAGATAAAAACCTTGATTCACTGGATATAACAAGGTTCTATATAGGTGAAAAATCCATGTGGGGACACGGATTCGGAAGGGAGATACTTACCGAGCTCCTCGAGTACTGCTTCACGTTCCTTCATATGGAGAGGGTCACCGTTGATTACTATACGGGAAACAAGGGCGCCGCGCACCTTTACGAGAGCATGGGGTTCAAAAGCGAGGGAGTGGCAAGAAACGCTGCCAAAAAGGACGGAAAATACTATGATCTTCATCTCATGTCAATGCTGAGATCGGAATTTTTCGGAGAAAATTCATAGAGACACTCGCAAAGCAAGGTCTTTGAAGTAAGGTTCTGCAGATACAGACCCCCGCATGAAAGCGGGGGTTTTTATGTCGGCCGTAGGGCTTTTGCGGCGAGCCGGATATGTAAAGTCCAAAAGATGCGTAAAATGTGTGAAAGACAGTTGACTTGACCTCTATTTAGTGTATAATTTCTTTGGAAATTAAAATACAGTCAATATGTAGTGGTGATGAGAACAAAAGGGAGGGACATTATCAGATGGATCAGATCAGACAGATAATAAAGAGAGACGGAAGGACCGTGGATTTTGACATAGATAAGATCACAGAAGCCATATACAAGGCAGCCAAGGTGCTGGGAGGAAAGGACAGGGATACAGCGAAATTCCTGGCGCGTCAGGTGGAGCTGTATCTTGTTGAGATATGCCATAACGAGATACCTACGGTAGAGCAGATACAGGACGCGGTTGAAAAAATCCTTATAGAAAACGGCCACGCAAGGACTGCCAAGGAGTATATCCTGTACAGGGCTGAGCGTACGAGAGTAAGGGATATGAACACCCGCCTCATGAAGATATACGAGGATCTCACCTTCAAGGATGCCAAGGACAACGACACAAAAAGAGAGAACGCCAACATAGACGGAGATACGGCGATGGGGACAATGCTTAAGTACGGCTCCGAAGGCGCCAAGCAGTTTTACGAAATGTTCGTCTTAAAGCCGGAACATGCGGAGGCTCACAAAGAAGGCGATATACATATACATGATCTGGATTTCCTGACACTGACCACTACATGCTGCCAGATAGATATAGAAAAGCTGTTTGAGGGAGGATTTTCCACGGGGCACGGATTCCTCAGAGAGCCGAACCATATACAGAGCTATGCGGCTCTGGCGTGCATTGCCATACAGTCAAATCAGAACGATCAGCATGGAGGGCAGAGCATACCTGACTTTGATTACGGTATGGCCGGCGGGGTGAGAAAAACATACAGAAAGCTTTACTGGACAAACCTGGGAAAGATGATAAATCTGCTCTTTGACATAGAAGACGGCGTGGAAAAGGTGAAGGAAATGGGAAAGGATATCATGGACAAACACGGCATATATCCTGTCCTGGCTGACGATAACGGATATAAGGACATAGAAAGGGATCATCTGAGGGAAATAATAGACGAGAAATTCATAGACAAGCTCCAGTCAAAGGCGACGAAATACGCGGACGAGGAGATACGAAGAGAGACATATCAGGCCATGGAGGCCTTTGTGCACAATCTCAATACCATGCATTCAAGGGCAGGGGCCCAGATACCTTTTTCATCCATAAATTACGGGACCGATACGTCTCCTGAGGGAAGACTCATAATCGAGAACATCCTGCTCGCGACTGAAGCGGGACTGGGGAACGGAGAGACGGCCATATTCCCGATACACATATTCAAGATAAAGGACGGCGTGAACTATGAGCCGGGAGATCCAAACTACGATATGTTCAAGCTGGCGTGCAGGGTATCGGCCAAGAGGCTCTTCCCGAATTTTTCGTTTATAGATGCGCCTTTCAATCTGCAGTATTACAAGGAAGGGGATCCCAACACCGAGGTGGCCTACATGGGCTGCAGAACAAGGGTAATAGGGAATCATTACGATCCTTCGAGGCAGGTGGTGGGAGGAAGAGGCAATCTCAGCTTTACGTCCATAAACCTGCCGAGAATAGGGATAAAGGCTCACGGAGACATAGACTGGTTCTTTGAGGATCTTGAAAGGAAGATAGATCTGTGTACGGATCAGCTTATGGAAAGATACAAGATACAGGCGGCAAAGAAGGTAAAGAACTATCCGTTCCTCATGGGACAGGGGGTATGGCTGGATTCGGACAAGCTGGGACCGGAGGACTCTGTTGCCGAGGTCCTGAAGCACGGAACACTGACTGTAGGCTTCATAGGACTCGCGGAGTGCCTGAAGGCCCTTACGGGGGCTCATCACGGAGAGAGCAGCGAAGCGCAGGCTCTGGGGCTGGAGATAATAGGGTTCATGAGAAAGAAAATGGATGAAGCCACTGAGAGGACAGGCTTCAACTATACTCTCATAGCGACTCCCGCGGAGGGGCTTTCGGGAAGGTTCGTGAGGATAGACAGGACAAAGTACGGCGTGATAGAAGGCGTAACAGACAGGGATTACTATACGAATTCCTTCCATATACCGGTTTATTACGACATAAACGCCTTTGATAAAATAAAGCTGGAGGCGCCTTATCATGCGCTCACGAACGCAGGCCACATAACGTATGTGGAGCTTGACGGAGATCCGTGCAAGAACCTTGAGGCCTTTGAGCAGGTGGTAAGATGCATGAAGGAAAGCGGAGTGGGCTACGGCTCGATAAACCATCCGGTAGACAGGGATCCCGTATGCGGATACACCGGCATAATAGACAACGAATGCCCGAACTGTCACAGAAAAGAGGGCGACGGGGATCAGGGCTTTGAAAGGATAAGGCGAATAACCGGATACCTGGTCGGGACCATGGACAAGTGGAACGACGCCAAGGCGGCAGAGGAGAGAGACAGAGTGAAGCATCCTCTCGGAAGCGCCATGGAGCAGCTTTGATGAGCGGCGGAGATACTCTGAGGCTGGCAGGCATAGTGAGAGAATCCATAGTGGACGGTCCGGGTATAAGGTTCACGGTGTTCTGCCAGGGATGCCCTCACGGATGCAGAGGCTGTCATAATCCGGAGACCCATGATTTTGACGGCGGACGGGACGTATCGACAGCCAGGATAGTGGAGGAGATCGAAAAGGATCCGCTTCTGGCGGGAGTGACGTTTTCGGGAGGAGAGCCCTTCTGTCAGGCAGAGAGTCTTGCTAATCTCGCCTGTGAGGTGAGAAAAAGAGGCCTTTCCGTAACAGTGTTCACAGGCTATACATATGAGGAGCTGGAAAGGATGTCGGAAGACGACGCGGGCGCGGCAGAACTGCTTGCCCTTACCGACATACTTATAGACGGCCCCTATGTGGAGGAGATGAGGGATCTTACGCTCAGATTCAGAGGGAGCAGCAATCAGAGAGTTATAGATATGGATGAGACAAGAAGGACAGGAAGCGTGTGCCTGTGGGACGAGTAAAGGGACTTGAAAAATGATTTTTGGCTGCTTGAGAAGTTTTTCTTGTGCAGGGCGGATTCATATGCTATAATGTCATGTGTTCGAGTTTAAAGAAAGATATTAGCGCAAGCTATTAGATACTATATGTATAAGGAGGTGCGGCAATGTCAAGAAAGTGTGAAATTTGCGGAAAAGGACAGGTTTCCGGAAATAATGTATCCCATTCCAACAGACACACCAGAAGAAAATGGAATGCTAATATTCAGACTGTAAGGATCGAAGAGAACGGCACAGTCAGAAAAGCCAGAGTATGCACTAGATGCCTGAGATCCGGCAAAGTAAACCGTGCCATCTAGTTTTCGCATTTGCATTTTGAGAAAGACGCCTGCGTTTGTCAGGCGTTATTTTTTTATGAGGAGCACTCCGCAGAGTATGAGGGCGAAGCTGATGACCATTACCCAGCATTTCAGAGGGAGAAGGAGGATGGACACGGTTACTGCCCCGAGGAGAAGCATGGCCGCTCCTATTTTTTTAAAATCGGTTTTTTTCTTTTTTTTCGCCGGCCTGCAGCATTTGCAGCTGTTTCTGTTCATATTCATATATAATCACCTGACTTATTGTATGAAGCTGTCATAAATATTGTGCATGTACGGTGCGTTGTGATAAAATAATAAAAAATACCGATCTTTTGATATTCAAAGGAGAATACTGTGTTTGACATGGAAACAAAGCTGGGAGACATACATTTTTCCCAAAACGTGATAAACAGGATCGTAACCGATGCGGTGGAAAGCTGCGGCGGCAAGGCTGAGATACTGAATTACAAAGGAAAATACAAGAGCGTCGTACCTGCCATGGCTTCAAAGATGAATCTCTACGATGAGGAAGCAGGCGGCATAAGCATAAGGGAAACAGAGCAGGGGATCGAGATACGGATATACGTTGTCATACATTTTGGCGCCAGTATCAAAAAGAACACAAAGAAGATAATAGACAATATATACGACAGCATGGAGAGGATCATGGGAGAAAAGCCCGCATCCGTCACAGTCATAGTGACGGGAACTCTTTCGAAGAATATAGTCAAAAGACACATAGAGGTGAGCAGATAGATGGATATACGAGACAGCGTGAAGTCGCTTAAGGGCGTGGGGGATAAAAAAGCCGCAGCCCTGGAAAAGCTGGGAATATACACGGTGGAGGATATGCTGCTTTATTTTCCCAGGGATTATGAGGACAGGAGAAACGAGACATCTGTAGCAGCAGCCCGGGAGGGAGAAAAGGCGCTTATAAAGGCGCGCGTGGATGCGGTGCTGGACAGCGGCTACAGGAGAGGCGGCAGAAGAATGCTCACATTGAGGATATCAGACGGCACCGGTTCCATGGAGGCGGTGTTTTTTAATGGGGCGTATCTTAAAAACGCGTTTAAAAAAGGCGGACAGTACACATTTTTCGGTACGGTGCGTTTGAATTTCGGGAAAAAGCAGATGATACACCCGGTCTTTTCAAGCGGAGATGAGGAAAGAGGCATACTGCCTGTATATCCTCTGACAAAGGGGATATCACAGAAAGAGATGCGTAAATGGCAGAGGGAAGCGCTGAAAGCGGCTTCCGATGCAGAAGACTTTCTCAGGGATGACGTTATTAAAAGAAACAGGCTTTGCAGTCTTTCATACGCCATAGAGAACGTCCATTTCCCAAAGGAAAGGCAGAAGCTGCTTGAGGCCAGGTACAGGCTCATATTCGATGAGCTCATAGTGCTACAGACCGGGCTTGCCGCGGTAAAAAGAGCTTCCGGAGAAGAGCGTAAATGCATACCTTTTTCAAAGGATGTCCGTATGGAGGAATATGCGGACTCGCTTCCTTTTGCCATGACAAAGGCCCAGAAGAGATGTATGAATGAAATAGAAAGGGATCTTGAAAGGGACGTCCCAATGAACAGACTCGTACAGGGCGACGTGGGATCCGGAAAGACCGCGGTGGCGGAGGCAGCCATGTATAAAGCGGTAAAAAGCGGATTCCAGGCTGTGATGATGGCTCCTACCGAGATACTGGCAAGACAGCACTTTGAAGGCATCAGGGAAAATTTCAACGCCTTTGGCATAGAAGTGGGATTCCTGTCAGGTTCTATGAAAGCGGCGGAAAAAAGAGAAGTCCTGCGCCGCGTAAGTGAGGGCAGCGTAAACGTACTGATCGGCACACACGCCGTGATACAGCCTGAGGTGGAATTTAAAAGGCTCGGACTTGTCATAACCGATGAGCAGCACAGATTCGGAGTGAATCAGAGGATAAGACTGAGGGAAAAGGGGGAAAATCCCAATATACTTGTCATGACGGCAACTCCCATACCCAGGACGCTGGCAGTAGTCCTTTACGGCGACCTGGACGTATCTGTCATAGACGAGCTGCCCGCGGGAAGAAAGAGAACTGTTACAAGGAGCGTTTCGCCGGATGAGAGAGACAAGTGCTATGATTTCGTGGAAAAACAGATAGAGCAGGGCAGGCAGGCGTACGTTGTGACGCCCCTCATAGAGGAGTCGGACTCTATGGACGCAAGGTCAGCACAGGAGACTGCCGCGGAGCTGACAAAGCGGTTCGCCGGATATGATGTGGCTCTCGTTCACGGAGGAATGAAACAGCAGGAAAAGGACCGCATAATGGAAAGCTTCTATCGCGGAGATATCCAGGTGCTGGTGGCAACAGTTGTGATAGAGGTGGGGATAAATGTGCCGAATGCAACTGTCATAGTCATAGAAAACGCCGAGAGATTCGGGCTGGCGCAGCTGCATCAGCTTCGCGGGCGCGTGGGAAGAGGAAGGCACAGGTCATACTGCTTTCTCATAACCGACGGAGCGTCCGGGATCGCTGCCGAAAGAGCAGGGATAATGGAAAGCTCAGGCGACGGGTTTTATATAGCTGAGGAGGACATGAGGCTCAGAGGTCCGGGAGAGATATTCGGAACGAGACAGCACGGCCTTCCGGATCTCAACATAGCTGATCTGGCAAAGCATATGGACATATTGAAACGCGCGGGAGAAGAGGCCAGGCTGATAACAGAGGAGGACCCGGGCCTGAGGCTTGAAAAAAACAGACCTCTTAGAGAAAAGACAGAGAAGCTTTTCGGAGGGGACATAAGCCTGGACCTTTGAAAAATCAAAAAAATAAAGTCTGGGAAATGCCGCCAGCTCAGCTAATTATTGCATGTAATACTTTCACTCTCTCAGGTTAAATTATTAGTACAGGAGGTGAGATGGAATGTCATTACAGGATAAGATGAATGTAAGCGCAAAGCCTGCATTAAAGAGCTTAAAGACTGAAGTGGCCAACGAGCTGGGTCTTGCTAACTACGATCAGACCGACAAGGGTAATCTGACAGCGAGACAGAACGGTTACGTGGGCGGCTATATGACCAAGAAGCTGGTTGAAATGGCTGAAAGTCAGCTTTCAGGAAGATAAGTAAGTTAGTGCATGAGCGGAAGGAGAGAGATATCGGGTCACAGGATCCGATATCTCTTTCCCATTTTTGGCGGAATTTTGCGCGCCAATGTGGATATATGCGCTGTTTAGTGCTAAAATATGCAGGGATCTGAAAAAGCACGGAGGTATGAAATGCGTATAATAACGGGAGATTACAAGGGAAGAAGGCTGAAAGCCCCTGAGGACGACTCCATAAGACCTACGGCGGACAAGGTAAAGGAGGCGCTTTTCAGCATCATAGCGGACAAGGTGTGGGGAAGCAGAGCCCTCGATCTGTTTGCCGGAACAGGGAATCTGGGTCTGGAGGCCCTCAGCCGCGGCGCGGAGAGCTGTGTTTTCGCCGATAATTCCAGAGAGAGTCTGGGAATAATAAAGAGCAATATAAAGACATGCGGCGCAGAGGAAAGAGCGCAGGTCGCAGCGGGAGATTACAGAAAGATCCTGATGAACGCTGAGGGAAAGTTCGATATCATATTCCTGGATCCTCCGTACGGGAAGGGGTTCCTTGACGAATGTTTCGGCATCATAGCGGACAGGCAGCTTCTAAGCCGGGAAGGGGTAATAGTGGCGGAGCACAGGAAGGAAGAGGATCTTCCCGATGTGTTTCATGGATTTCACAGGGAAAAGGAGAGAAGGTACGGCATAGTTAAGCTGTCGATATATACGGTGTCAATAACAAGCGAAAATGTCACCCCCAAAGGTAGTTAATTATCGAGCAAAAATGTCACCCGCCCAAATTGAGTGGGGCGGGTG
>CAWVKQ010000020.1:0-22465 GCA_963929955.1 Bacillota bacterium | reverse complement strand
TATCCCTTTTGTTTTATCTCTGTTTTCATGTATTCCAGAATTTTCTGTTCTCGTTCTTTTAACATGGTTTTTCTCCTTGTTCAGATAAGGATATGATACCACAGGAAGAACAAAAAGTAAACACATGTTTGCCGGGAGAACAGTATATGAGCAAAGAAAAAGGGCCGCCGTATCAGTACGATCGGCAGCCCCTTTTCAGGAGTACTTTATATTCTGCGATTAAATCATCTTATCTACTGAATCAAGTACCTTATCCATGATAGCCATAGCTTCTCTCAGCTCTTCTTCTGTTATGATGAGAGGAGGGGCAACTATGAGCATGTTCTCATGGGAGTAAGTCCAGAACCCTTCTTTAACAAGCATTCCTACGATCTTGTTCATCAGACCGTCAGGGTCGTTGTTAAAGGAAACGATAGGAGTTCCCTCATCGTCCTTAACCAGCTCCATGGCTGAGAAGAGTCCGATATATCTAACCTGGCCAACGCTCTTGTGCTTATTGGAGAAGTCTTCAAGGATCTCACCGAGAACCTTGCCTACAGCGTTAACGTGATTTTCCATGTCAAGTCTCTTATATTCGTTTATAGCGGCGACAGTTGTGGCGCAGCCCATAGGATGAGCGTTGTAGGTAAGTCCGCACATCAGCTTATGGTCGTCGAAGTATTTCTGTATTTTTTCGGTTACTATAACTCCGCCGAGAGGAACGTATCCGCATGTGGAGCCCTTGGCGAAAGTTACAAGATCAGGCTCGATTCCGAAGTTCTGGAATGCGAAAGCCTTTCCTGTCCTGTACCATCCTGCCATTACCTCGTCGCATACCATGAGTATCTCATACTTTGTGCAGAGATCTCTTACGCCCTTGACCCACTTTACAGGAGGAACGAGGACGCCGTTGGAGCCTACTACCGTCTCCAGGAATATAGCGGCTATGTTCTGAGGACCCTCGTAGAGGATCTGGTTTTCAAGAAGCTCAAGGTAGAAATCCGCAACATCATCTTCATCCTTGAAGTTTACCTGCTTAGGAGCTCTGTATGCGTAAGGACCGTCATATTTGATGTATCCTGCAGGACCAGGCTCGTTAGCAAAGTGTCTAGGCTCACCGGTAAGCATTCCGGCGCCTGCTGAAGATCCGTGGTAGCATCTGTACATGGAGAAGATCTTCCACTTGCCTGTGTACTGCTTTGCGATCTTGATGGCGTTTTCGTTTGACTCAGCCCCGGCGTTGGTGAAGAATACTTTCGCATTCTTGAGTCCTGAAAGCTCTACGATGGCTTCAGCGGCATCTGATCTTACGTCAATGGCGAATCCCGGTCCTATGAACGGCATCTTCTCGGCCTGATCCTTTATGGCCTGAACGAGAGCCTTGTTGCCATGTCCCAGATTGGAGTTTACCAGCTGAGCCGACATGTCATAGTACTTGTTTCCGTCTTCGTCCCAGAAGTAGATGCCTTCAGCCTTGGTTATAACCTTAGGGTTGAGGCTGCCCTGAGCGCTCCATGAATGCAGATTGTACTTTAAGCTTTTTTCTTTGATTGTTGACATTTTAAATTCTCCTTTATATTAATTTGGAGAGAGCCATGAGAGTTCATGACTCTCTCCATAACCAAACGAATACCTGTTCCTATTCACATAAAATAGGCAGAAGAATGTTTTTATTTATCTACTTTGTCTCTCAGCTCCTGAGGGAAGAGAACTGCGTCATCAGGCTTCCATGAAGGTATTTCTCTGGAAACGTAAGTGAAGTTGAGCAGATCTTTCCAGGTAGCGTTGTGAGAAATGCTGTTGCCGCCCCATGTAGCGCATCCCAGAGTCATTGATACAGGGAATCCGCAGTTCCAGCCGCCGGAGTTGGTCAGGCACTGAGGCTGGTTAACAACTACCTTTGTTACAGGAACGACTGCGGCAAGTCTGTCTACATATTCCTTGTTTGAAGTGTGGATACCGCAGGAGTGTCCCTTACCCATGTAATCGAGAGTCTTGAGCAGCTTGTCAAGAGCCTCGTCGAAATCCTTGGCCTTCTGTATGCCGGAAACAGGTGAAAGCTTTTCTCCTGTGAACGGATGATCAAGACCAAAGCCGTTGAGCTCTTCAGCCATGAGAACCTTTGTGCCGGCAGGAACGTCAATGTCAGCCAGCTTAGCGATAGTCTCAGCGTTCTGAGCAACGATGGCTCTGTTGAGAACGTGATCGTTAGGAGTATTAGGCCACATTGTCTTCTGGAGCTTTGCCTTCTCTTCGGAACCTTCCTTGAAGAGGACTGCGCCGTGAGCTTCCATAGCCTTTACGAATTCATCATAGCAGCTTTCGAATACGATGATGTTGTTCTCGGTCGAGCATGAAGTAGCGTTGTCGAATGCCTTGGATCTTACGATCATTTCAGCTACGCTGTCCATGTCGGTGGAGCCGTCTACGATGGAGATGGTGTTTCCTACGCCTACGCCGATAGCAGGAGTACCGGATGAGTAAGCCTGCTCTACGAGAGCCTCTCCGCCTGTAGCCAGAATGAAGTCGCACTGCTTCATCAGCTCTTTTGAAGTTTCGAGGTTAACCATTTCAGGTTCAACAGCCTGAACCAGATCTTCAGGATAACCCAGCTTCTTGATGACTGCTCTGATCTGAGCAACTATCGTTTCATTAGTCTTTCTTGCCTTTGGATGAGGAGCAAGGATTATGGCGTTTCTTGTCTTAAGAGCCATGTTAGCCTTAACTATAGGAGTAGCCTCACCGTTTGTTACAGGCATGATACCGGCAACAACGCCCATAGGCTTAGCCCATTTTTCCATTCCTGTAGCTTCGTTTACCTCAAGGCAGCCTACGGACTGTTCGTCCTTCATCTGGATGTAAGCGCCCTTTACCTTTCCGTACAGCTTGGCTATCTTATCCTCAACGATACCCATGCCGGATTCTTCAACGAGCATTTCGCAGTACTTACGAGCGTTCTCAGGCTTAGTAAGCGTATAAGCTACCGCTGATGTGAGAAGATCAACATCTTCCTGGGTGAAACCGTTGGCGATCTCCTGTGCAGCTTTACCTTTAGCAACCAGGCCTGCAACATAATCATGTGAACTCATTGCCATTTTAAAAGTCCTCCTTTTATTAATATAAATAGCTTATCCAATTCTGGTCAGCGCCCCATCGGACGCTATCCATATATTACGCAATAGATATGCCAATTATATGAAGAAACAGAGGAATTTTACGGAAAAAACAGGACATGCGGTAAAATAAGCCTGAAACCGTTGAAATTATAGGGATATAAATACAATTTCGGATGAAAGTATAGTGTATACACTCAAAGGGGATGATAAAAAAAGCCTAAAGAAGGATTAAAAATAAAATAAAGGCGATACAATTTTGTATCGCGAAAGAAAGAGGAAAAATTTTCAATATGTAAAACCTTAAAAATAAGCCAAGTGCGCCTGTGATACAATTCTGTATCGCTGATACAGAATTGTATCACGAGTCGGATCCGGAAAGGCCGTATTTGTGAAGCTTTCTGACTATCGTAGGCTGACTGACCTTCAGGACCTTTGCCATGGCTCTTGTGGATCTGTAATCGGAAAGAGCCTGTGTCAGTATGGCCTTTTCGGCCTTGTCCATAGCCGCGGCCAGAGATGTGTCGGTGGATATATTCGTGTTAGCGGCAGCTTCCTCCTTTATGAATATGGGAATATTGTCCTCGGTGATCGTATTGCCGCTTGTGGTTATTATGAGCCTCTCTATGATGTTCTGCAGCTCTCTCGTATTGCCGGGCCACGGATATCTGAGAAGTACGGTAAGGGCCTCCTGGCTTATTTCCTTGTTTTCATGGAGCGTGCTGTTGTATTTCATAAGATTGCTCTTTATGAGAGGCAGTACGTCCTCGGGCCGCTCTCTGAGAGGAGGGACGTTTATTGGGACAACATTGAGCCTGTAGTACAGATCTTCTCTGAAAAGACCTTTTTTTACCAGCTCCATGAGCGATTTGTTTGTAGCGGAAACTATCCTCACATCGATGGGTATGGTCTTTATTCCTCCCACAGGGGTTATCTCGCGTTCCTGTATGACACGAAGAAGCTTTACCTGCAGGTTCAGGGGAAGCTCGGATATTTCGTCCAGAAATATAGTGCCGTTCTGGGCGGCTTCGAACAGACCTGACTTACCGTCTGAGCGCGAGCCTGTAAAAGCGCCGGGAACATATCCGAAAAGCTCGGATTCTATGAGGTTCTCAGGTATCGCGCCGCAGTTTACCGTGATGAAAGGACCGCTGCTCCTGTTGCCCTTTTTGTGGAGAAGCTTTGCGATGAGCCCTTTGCCTACGCCTGATTCGCCTGTTATGAGGACCGTGGAGTTGACCGTAGCCAGACGGTTTGTCAGCGTCATCACATTCTGCATGGCGACGCTTGCGGCTATCATGCCGCTCTTTGGGACTACGGACTGCTCCATGCTGTTCACATCTATCACAGGCTTTGAAGCCGGAGGCAGCTGCCCCTTGTCGGTGAGCCTTGTTATGTCTCTTGAAGTGGTTATTATGTTGGAGATCTCATCGGAGCCGTTGAATATGGGAGTGCCTGTAGTAAGGAGCTTTTTGCCGTTTTTGTTTTCGTGTATTATGGTTATCTCCCTCTGCTCCCTGAATACCCTTTTGGCTACGGAAGGGGTGAATATTCCCATTTCCTCCAGCTCTTCTATATGGCGTCCCTGTACGTCGTATGAGGATACCTTGTACAGCTCCTCGCACGCCTTGTTGCACCAGATGCAGTATCCGCTGCTGTCATCGATGAACACGGCATCGCTTATACCGTCCAGGATGGGGATAAGCTCTTCTATCTTTATGGATCCGTTTATTTTTTCAGGCATGTGTATCTCCTTATCCGCGAAGCGGATGTCTCATTTTACTGAAATGTCCGTATAAACCGATTATACATGAACGGGCCGTGATTTACAATATTGTGATACAGTTATGTATCGCAATATTGACAGTCCGGTTTAATCGTGTAAAAATAGTATATAAAGCAAATAATAAACGTAAGGAGGAGGCTTATGGATATAATAAAGATAACAGGCGATAATTTCCAGAAGGAAGTCATAGAATCAGAGATACCTGTCCTCATAGACTTCTGGGCGCCATGGTGCGGCCCGTGTCAGATGCAGGGACCTGTAATGGAGGATATAGCGGGAGAATACGATTCCGTCAAGGTGGGAAAAATAAACGTTGACGAAGAGCAGGCGCTTGCTGTGAGATACGGGATCACCAGCATACCTACTCTCATGTATTTCAAAGACGGAAAGGATGTAAACACCCTTGTTGGGTTAAGATCAAAGGAGCAGATAGCCGAAAGCCTGGGGCTGGTAAAGTAGACTGAACCGGCGGTAAGACTCGCAAAACATGGAGGAATTTAAAAAATTTCCTTGATAAGAGGCGGAGATTGTGTTATAGTTATCCCTGCAGTAAAGAAGAAGTCATCCGCTTCTCACCTGACGGCGAGAGCTGTTCAGGTAAATAGAGACACTTTACCGCCATGGTCTGACGGCAGTCCGGCCCGGGCAGTGTATGCAGTGAACGAGAGCGGATACTTATATCCGCTTTTTTGTTATCATATTTTGGAGGTGCGGTAAAATCAGCAGAGAAGCTATGATAAACGAAGAAATTCGTGCAAAGGAACTGAGAGTTATAGACACAGATGGTAATCAGCTCGGGATAATGAGCAGGAGCGAAGCTCTGGAGCTTTCAGATGAAAAGAAACTGGATCTGGTATGTATAGCTCCCAAGGCCAATCCGCCTGTCTGCAAGATACTCGACTACGGGAAGTATAAATACGAGCTGCAGAAAAAGGAAAAGGAAGCCAAGAAAAAGCAGAAGACCACTCAGGTAAAGGAGATAAGACTGTCCACGTTCATAGAGGATCACGACATAATGGTAAAGGCAAAGACAGGATCCAAGTTCCTGAAGGACGGGGATAAGCTTAAGGTGAGCCTGAGATTCAGGGGAAGAGAGAAGGATTATGTGGCCAGGGGAATGGAAGTTATGGATAAGTTCGCCGAGGCAGTGTCCGATGTGGGGAGCATAGATAAAAAGCCGAGCTTTGAAGGAAGAAGCCTTACGATGATCCTCACGCCTAAAACCGACAAGTAAGAAATATAAAAATATATAATATATTAACAACAGGAGGAAGACAAACCATGGCAAAACAAAAAATGAAGTCTCACAGAGGCGCGTGCAAAAGATTTAAGATAACAGGTTCGGGAAAAGTAAAGAGAAACAAAGCGTATAAGAGCCATATTCTTACGAAGAAAAGCCAGAAGCGCAAGAGAGGCCTCAGGAAGCCTACAACTTTAACGAGCGCGGATCTCAAGAGAATCAAAGCGGTATTAAGCAAGTAAGGAGGCAGTAAAATGGCAAGAGTAAAAAAGGGTTTAAACGCACATAAAAGACATAAGAAGATTCTGAAGATGGCGAAGGGCTATTACGGCGCGAAGAGCAAGACATACAGGGCGGCAAAGCCTGCCACGATGAGAGCTCTCCGTTCAGCCTATGCGGGAAGAAAGAACAAGAAGAGGGAGTACAGAAAGCTGTGGATAGCCAGAATAAACGCTGCTGCCAGGATGAACGACATATCCTACAGCAGACTTATGAACGGCCTTAAGAAGTCAAACATCGAGATAAACAGAAAGATGCTTTCGGAGATGGCAATACATGATCCCGCTGCCTTCAAAAAGCTCTGTGAAACGGCAAAGAGCGCTCTTTAAGAAAAGAGATAAGGACAAAGAGCATCGCGCCTGCGAAAATGATCGCAGGCGCTGTTTTTTTGACCGGGAGCCTCCATGTTGCGACAAATTGTGATGAGAAGGAGGTATATAATCGCAGTAAGCGACTCAGGGCACGGGGGTATGATATGGTCGTATACGGAGATATCCTCTTTGTGGAAAATTTCATAACAGGAGCAGCGCTCATATACATATCGTCCGCAGCAGCCGGAAAAGAATTCAGGGGACGCCGGGACATAATGAGGCTGGCGGCGGGAGGCGCAATGTGCGGCCTGTTTTCTTTCGTAATATTCCTTCCCGTAAGAGGCGCAGCGCTGATGGCGATGGAGGCCGCCTTTGCGGTGCTGGTATGCTTTGAGGCGGCCGGAAGGAAGAGGATACTGGCAAGGACCGTATCGTTTGTGCTGACGACTTATTTTGCCGGCGGCATGATCATGGCGCTTCTGGTAATATGGGAGCAGGAGGGTATATATACTGCCGCCGGAATATATACGGGAGATATGAAAGCTCCCATGGCGGCTGTGTTTTTCTGCGCGGTCGTCATAACGACGAGGCAGATAATAAAGACTGTATCAAAGATAAAATTCCGACATGAGCACATACTGGATGCTGAGATATACCGGCAGGGGCGCACAATAAAGGTAAAGGCGTTACTCGATACGGGAAACGATCTGAGAGAGCCCATAAGCGGCAGGCCTGTGGCTGTAGCCGGTGAAGAGCTCTGGAAGGAGATCAGGAGGATGGGATTCGTAACAGAGGAAAGGACGGCCGTGATACCATATGAATCCATCGGCAAAAGAGGAGTGCTGGAAGCTGTGAGGGTAGACGGGGTAAAGGCGGGAGAAAAGCGTATGGGAGCCTGTTTTATAGCAAAAGGGGAAAGGGATACGGCCTTTGGCAGTGAGAAAGGGGAAGAGTTCGGATTGATCCTTCCCGGATGTATGGCTGATATAAAAATAGGAAGGGAGAAGTGAAACGATGCCGGGGAGATTGATGAGGAAGATAAAGATAAAAATATATGCGGCGATAATGAGGCTGCTGAAAGTAAAAAAACAGGCGGGGAGGATACTGTACATAGGAGGGAGCGACACCCTGCCGCCGCCGCTGTCCCACGAAGAGGAACAGGCGGTGGTTAGAAGGTTCATGGAGGGGAGCAAAAAAGACAGAGATATTCTCATAGAGCGGAACCTGCGTCTGGTGGTGTACATAGCAAGAAAGTTCGAGAGCGCGGGAGTTAATGTGGAGGATCTGATATCAATAGGCACGATAGGCCTCATAAAGGCGGTTAATACCTTTAAAATAGAGAAAAACATAAAGCTTGCCACATACGCATCGCGGTGCATAGAAAACGAGATACTTATGTATCTGAGGCGAAACAACAAAGTCAGAGGCGAAGTGTCCCTGGATGAGCCCCTGAATGTCGACTGGGACGGAAACGAGCTCCTTCTCTCCGATATTCTGGGGACGGAAAACGATGAGGTCTACGGCCCGATAGAGGAAGAGGTTAACCGGAAGCTGCTTGTATACGCCATGGGAAAGCTTTCCTGCAAGGAGAGGGAGATCGTTGAAATGAGGTTCGGACTTGCCGGGTGCAGGGAAATGACACAGAAGGAAGTCGCCGACACTATGGGGATATCCCAGTCATATATCTCCAGGCTTGAAAAGAAAATAATAGGCAGGCTGAGAAAGGAAATAAGAAAGCTGGGGTAAGGAAGAAAAAATAACAAAAATATATTGAAATATAGGGAAAGCTGTTGTATCATAGGATTCGATATGAATAAATATGCTGGGGTATTCATAAAAATACACAAAGCGTTTACAGGAGGAATTAATGACATATAAGGTTTTTATCGACGGCGAGGAAGGAACTACGGGACTGAAGATCAATGAATATTTCAGAAACAGAGACGATATAGAGCTTCTGCATATAGATCGCGACAGGAGAAAGGATCCTGAAGAGAGGCTGTCGTTTATAAAGAGAGCCGATATATCGTTCCTGTGTCTTCCGGATGCGGCGTCGAGAGAGATCGCTGCGGCGGCTCCGGATCATTGCAGGATACTTGATACATCAACAGCTCACAGGACTTCGCCCGAATGGGTATACGGGATGCCTGAACTGTGCGGAGAGCAGAGGAAAATGATAAGAGAGAGCAACAGGGTGGCTGTTCCGGGATGTCATGCCACAGGAGTCATACTAATCATAAAGCCGCTCATAGATGCCGGGCTCGTTTCCGGGGAATATCCTTTTGCGGCATTTTCCCTGACAGGATACAGCGGCGGCGGAAAGAAGATGATAGCTCAGTATGAAAGCCCGGACAGGATTGAAGGAGCAGTCGCGGCAGATCCGCTGAAAAGCCCGAGACAGTACGGTATAGCGCAGCAGCATAAGCATCTGCCTGAGATAATGAAGGCTGCGGGGCTTGCTGCGCCTCCGTCGTTCATGCCGGTAGTGGCGGACTACTACAGCGGCATGGAGGTCGTGATCCCGATCAGGGGAGAACATGTGACCGCAGGCGGATGTAATGCATTGGAAGCAGTCAGGGAAGCCCTTAAGGAAAGGTACGCGAAAGAGACGCTGGTAAGCTTCGCGGACAGGATGGATGAAGGCGGATTCATAGCGGCTAACAGGCTGGCAGGTACAAACAGGCTTGAAATATCTGTGGACGGAAGCGAAGAAAATATCATAATAACCGCCACATACGACAATCTCGGCAAGGGCGCCTCAGGGGCAGCGGTGCAGAATATGAACATAATGCTCGGAATAGATGAAGGAAAGGGTCTCATATAGATGATGGACGGCAACAGTATGATTATAAGAGAAATACCGGGAGGCGTATGCGCGCCGGAGGGATTTAAAGCGGCAGGAGCGGCATGCGGCGTAAAAAAAGGCGATGAAAGCAGGGACATGGCTCTTATAGCCTGCGACAGCGTGTGCTCCGCAGCTGCGGTATATACGTTAAACAAGGTGAAGGGAGCTCCGCTTGAGGTGACGCGGAGGAATATAGCGGACGGAAGGGCGCAGGCCGTAATATGCAACAGCGGTAACGCCAATACATGCGCTCCCGACGGAGAAAAGCTGGCAGAGTATGTTTGCGGCCTTACGGCAAAGGCTCTTGGAATAAAAAAAGAAGACGTGGTGGTAAGCTCAACAGGAGTTATAGGACAGAAGCTTTCAGCAGAGCCGTTCGAAAAAGGCATCCCAAGGCTTGCCGCATCTCTCAGCAAAGAAGGGGGACGTGAGGCGGCTGAAGCAATAATGACGACTGATACAAGACCTAAATCAATGGCAGTCGAATTTGAGGCGGGCGGAAAGAAATGCAGGCTCGGAGGCATGGCAAAGGGCAGCGGTATGATAAACCCCAACATGGCTACAATGCTTTCATTTATAACGACCGATGCGGATATTTCCCCGGAAATGCTTAGAAAAGCCCTTTCCGAGACAGTGGACGAAAGCTTTAATCAGATATGCGTGGATGGCGATACATCCACAAACGATATGGTGGTCATACTGGCGTCGGGAAAGGCGGGAAACCGTGTTATAGATACGGATTGCGAGGATTTTGATGCTTTTAAGAGGGCGCTCACTAAGGTGTCCGTTCACCTTTCCAGAGAGCTGGCAAGAGACGGGGAAGGCGCGACAAAGCTCATAGAATGCCGTGTAACAGGAGCTCCCGACAGGAACACGGCCAGGGCTGTGAGCAAGAGCGTGATATCTTCGAATCTGCTGAAGGCGGCTGTGTTCGGAGAAGACGCCAACTGGGGAAGGGTGCTGTGCGCCATAGGATATACCCCGGGAGATTTCAGCGCGGACAATATAGACGTGGACATGAGCTCCGCAAACGGAAGCGTGAGCGTATGCCGCGGATCAAGGCATGAGGAGTACAGCGAGGAAAAGGCGGCCGACATACTTTCAGCAGAGGAGATAACAATAGACATAAACATGAATCAGGGAAGCGAAAGCGCTGCGGCATGGGGCTGCGATCTTACGTATGATTATGTAAGGATAAACGGAGATTACAGGACTTAGACGAGGCAAAGGAGGCAAAAGCGGTATGGTAGGTCAGAAGTATCTCGACAAGGCGGAGGTCCTCATAGAGGCTCTTCCGTACATACAGAGATTCAACAGAAAGATAATAGTGATAAAGTACGGCGGCAGCGCCATGACAGACGAGGAGCTGAAAAAGAACGTCATTGAGGATGTAGTGCTGCTCAAGCTTGTAGGATTCAAGCCTGTCATAGTGCACGGCGGAGGCCGGGAGATCAGCAGATGGGTGGACAAGGCAGGCATGGACACCACATTCATAGACGGGCTCAGAGTAACGGACGAGGGAGTCATGGAAGTGGCTGAGATGGTACTGGCAAAGGTGAATCAGGAGCTGGTGACAAAGGTGCAGTCGCTTGGTATCAAAGCCGCGGGCATAAGCGGTAAGGACGGAGGGCTCCTGACAGTCGAAAAGAAGATGCCGGGAGGAAAGGATATCGGATTCGTAGGTTCGGTGTCAAAGGTGGATACAAAGATAATAACTGATCTTCTGGAAAAGGATTTTCTCCCTATAGTGTTCCCGGTGGGAATGGACGATGAGTTCAATACATACAATATAAACGCTGACGAAGCGGCCAGCGCCATAGCTACGGCGCTTAAGGCAGAGAAGCTGGCATACCTTTCGGATGTGGAAGGGGTAAGGAGCGATCCGGAGGATCCGGATTCCGTAATAGCAGAGCTTTACATAGACGAAGCAAATGAACTTATAGAAAGCGGCGTGATATCAGGCGGTATGCTCCCGAAGATCAAAAATTGCATAGATGCCATAAACAAGGGGGTCTCAAGGGTGCATATAATGGACGGAAGGATCCCTCACAGCCTGCTTTTAGAGATATTTACCAATAAGGGAATAGGGACAGCCATACTTACGGAAAGCGAGGAAAAATACTGGAATGAACAGCACTGAGATAAAGAAACTGGATAAGGAAAGGATCGCCTCCACATACGCGAGGTACGATATGGTAGCCGAAAAGGGCTCGGGCGCCTGCTGCTGGTCAAAAGACGGGAAGAGATATGTGGATTTCACGGCGGGAATAGGCGTGAACTGCCTGGGGTTCTGCGATGAAGGATGGGTAAAGGCGGTAACGGAGCAGGTGAAGAAGCTGCAGCACGTTTCAAACCTTTTTTATACCGAGCCGCAGGTGAGAGTCGCCGAAATGCTCACGGAAAGAAGCGGGATGTCGAAGGTATTTTTCGGAAACTCAGGAGCTGAGGCAAATGAGGCGGCAATAAAGACAGCGAGAAAATACGGATTCACAAAAAAAGGAAAAGACGGGTACAGGATAATAACTCTGGAAAACTCATTCCACGGAAGGACAATGGCAGCCATAACGGCCACCGGTCAGGAACATTATCATAAATTTTTCACACCGTTTCTCGGGGGATTCGATTACTGCCCCGCAAACGATATCGAGACCATGAAAAAACTGGCTGAGGAAAACACCTGCGCCGTTATGATGGAGATGGTTCAGGGAGAAGGCGGCGTGATACCTCTTGAAGAAGACTTCGTAAGAGAGGTGGAGAGCATATGCCGGGAAAAGGATATACTTTTCATAGCCGACGAAGTCCAGACAGGCATAGGAAGGACGGGAAAGCTCTTTGCATATGAGTATTTCGGCGTGAAGCCCGATATAGTTACCTTTGCCAAGGGCATAGGAGGCGGTCTGCCTATAGGAGGAGCTCTTTTCGGAGAAAAATGCTGCGATGTCCTGCAGCCGGGAGATCACGGTACGACATACGGCGGCAATCCGGTAGCATGCGCGGGCGCTGTTGAAGTGCTCGAGAGGATGGACGGAGCATTTCTGAAAGAGGTCGAAGAAAAAGGCGCTTACATAAAGAAAGGACTTGAGGAGCTGCCGCAGGTAAAAGAGGTTTCAGGCATGGGAATGATGCTGGGAGTTGAGATCGAAGGCAAAAAGGCTGCCGATGTGGTGTCGGATGCTCTTGCTGACGGACTCATGATACTTACCGCCAAAGACAGAGTAAGAATGCTTCCTCCTCTTACGATAACATACGAAGAGCTGGATGAGGGACTTGAGATACTGAAAAGAAATCTGTAAAAAGCCATAGAGGGAATAAAACCTGTCCGAACTGCACATAAATATATTGCGGCCGTAACAGCCGCAAAAGGGGAGCAAAGGGATGCGAGGATAAGGTTTTATGGCCACTAAGGTTGAGATCTGCGGCGTCAACACTTCGAGTCTGCCCAGATACAAGGACGCGGAGATGCGCGAGATGCTTTCAGCAGTGAAAGCAGGGGACAGAGAGGCGAGAGATGAATTCATAAGGGGAAATCTCAGGCTGGTACTGAGCGTTATACAGAAGTTTTCGGGCAGAGGAGAGAATCCTGACGACCTGTTTCAGGTGGGCTGTGTAGGACTCATAAAGGCTCTCGACAATTTCGATATGTCCCATGGTGTAAAGTTCAGCACATATGCCGTACCCATGATAATAGGAGAGGTGAGAAGATATCTCAGAGACAATAACAGCATAAGGGTGTCGAGGTCCGTAAGGGATACGGCCTACAGGGCTCTTGTGGCAAGAGAAAAGCTGGGAAGAGAGCTGCAGAGAGAAGCCACCGTCGAGGAGATCGCCGGAGAGCTGGATATAAGAAAAGAGGATGTGGTCATGGCTCTCGATGCCATACAGGATCCGGTGTCTCTCTTTGAGCCTGTATTCAACGATGAGGGCGACCCCATATATGTGATGGATCAGATAAGGGATATGAAGAACACGGATGCGAGATGGATAGAGGAGCTTTCTCTGTCGGAAGCCATGAAAAAGCTTACCCCAAGGGAACAGCACATACTTACGATGCGGTTTTTTGAGGGCAAGACGCAGATGGAGGTGGCGGACGAGATATCCATAAGCCAGGCGCAGGTCTCAAGACTTGAGAAAAACGCCCTGAATTATATGAAGAAATACGTATGATATATCAACTGTACGATCTACAGTATGTTCCCGGCCGCGGCGGACAGGCACGGGAACATTTTTTATGCAAACTCACCTAAAGCACAAAAAAAGATGCTATAATTTTCCGTACGTGATAGTTGGTATATTTTAGGAGCGATATCAATGATACTTGAAAAAAACAATAATTTTGAAGTTACGGAATCCATGATTCCTCCTCAGATGAGCGTGACGATAGATGATGCCAGGGAGCTGGTGAAAACATTCATCGATCTCAGGATGAGATATCACGCTGCTATCAAGGAGGTGAGCACGAAGCTTGAGGTCCTTGACAACGAGTTCAGCATAAAGCACGACTACAATCCCATACATCATATGGAATGCCGGCTCAAGACCATGGAGAGCACGATGGATAAGATAAAGAGAAAAGGCTGGCCGCAGGAAATGGAGTCTGTATACAAGCTGACCGATATGGCGGGAGTAAGAGTTATATGCAATTATATAGATGACATATACACAGTTGAGGACAGTCTTCTCAGACAGGATGACATAAAGCTTTTAAAGAGGAAGGATTATATCAAAAACCCGAAAGAGAGCGGATACCGCAGCCTTCACCTTGTTGTGGAGGTGCCCATATTCCTTTCGGACAGGACGTATAACATGCCTGTGGAGATACAGATAAGGACCATCGCAATGGATACGTGGGCCAGCCTTGAGCATGAGCTTAAATACAAGAGCAGCAGGGAAATGCCGGGGTACGTGGTGCAGGAGCTCAAAAACTGCGCCAGGTCCATGGCTGAATTAGACGCCACCATGCAGAGAATACATAAGATGCTTTGAGAACGTAAATAACTTAAATATTGAGTACAGGAGAAGAAGAGTATGAAAAAAATAAAAAAAATAACATGTTTGACGGCAGCTGCTTTAATGGCTCTGGGACTTACGGGGTGTACGTCCTCAATGTCATACGGCGATTACGACTTTGGAGAATATATGAAGGTGGGGGAATATAAAGGGCTGAGCGTAGCGCCTTACACTGTGACGGTCAGCAATGAAGATATTTATACAGAGATAGAAAACAGACTGCAGGAAGCGGCGGAGACATCGGAACTTGAGAAGGGAGAGGCAGTAGAGGATGGCGATACGGTAAATATAGATTACGTTGGCAGGATAGACGGCAAGAAGTTCGACAACGGATCTGCGGAGGGCCAGAGTCTGCAGATCGGCAGCAACAGCTTTATAGAAGGATTTGAGGAAGGACTCATAGGAAAGACCGTGGGAAGCGAAGCGGTGCTGGAGGTCACGTTCCCTGAGGATTACAGCGAAGAGTCTCTGCAGGGAAAGGATGCTGAATTCACGGTCACCATAAATTCGGCTACACGTGAAGTGGTTCCTGATTACGATATAAGCTTTGTCCGGGAAAATACGGATTATGAGACAATGGATGAATACGAGGCATCTGTCAGAGAGGAAATATACGCTCAGAAAGAGGAAGAAGCCGTGAATACCCAGAAGACGACGCTGTGGTCGGAGGCTCTTGATAATACGGAAATGAAGAAATACCCCGACAGGGAGCTGGATCACTATATTAAGTTCAACAGCGAACAGATAGATGATATAGCGGATTCATACGGTGTCACGAGAGAAGAGGTTCTGTCGGGATACGAGTTCGGAGATGAGGATGAATTCGCCGCAGTCAATGAGGACAGCAGCAAGCTGAGGGTAAAGCAGGAGATGCTCATAGAGTATATAGCCGCAAAGGAAGACATATCATATACGGAAGACGAGAGCAGGGAAATGATAGAGTCTTTCGAGGCGCAGGGCTATGACGAGTCGGCGATAGAGTCTCAGACGGGAAGGACCATGGAGGACTATGTGAGGATAGAACTGCTTTACGGCAAGGTGCTGGATTTCCTCCTTGAAAACGCCAACATAACGGAGGAGGCCGCAGACGCCCAGTAGCTGCTTCCATGACATTATGTATACAATATAGAATAGCGCATTTATTGAAAACAGCGGTGCCGTATGATATCATTTGAACGTTGACTGTGTATCGTAAGCAAAAATAAGGAGAAGAAAAATGGAAAGCTTCAACAAAGTTCTTGCGGCTATAGACGGCGTCGTTTGGGGAGTACCGCTTATAGTCCTCATAATGGGTACGGGTATATACCTTACCGTAAGGCTTGGCGTTCTGCAGTTCAGGAAGCTGGGAAAAGCCTTTAAGTACATGGTGAAGAACGAAGAGGGAGCCGAAGGCGAAGTGTCCAGCTTCGGGGCTCTGTGTACAGCCATGGCAGCCACCATAGGTACGGGTAACATAGTGGGTGTTGCCACTGCTATATATACGGGAGGACCGGGAGCTCTGTTCTGGATGGTTATAGCGGCCTGCTTCGGAATGGCGACGAAATACTCCGAAGGCGTCCTTGCCGTAAAGTTCAGAGAGGACAGAGGAAACGGAAGATTCCTCGGCGGCCCGTTCTACTACATAGAGAAGGGAATGGGAAAGAAATGGAAATGGCTCGGCAAAGTGTTCGCGACGCTGGGTGTCTGCGCGGGCCTCATGGGAATAGGTACAATAACACAGGTAAACGGCATAGCTTCAGCCACTGAAGGATTCTTTGATCCGGGACGTGAGAATACGGTAAGCATATTCGGGATGGATTATACGGTTACTACGGTCGTGACCGCCGTAGTCGTAGCGTTTTTTACGGCGCTTGTGGTAATAGGCGGACTTAAGAGGATAGCAAACGTATCGTCCGTAATAGTTCCTTTTATGGCCATAGCTTATGTGATCGTATGCCTGAGCATAATAATATATCATATAGACGCCATACCGGGAGTCATCTCCGAGGTTGTCGCAGGAGCCTTCGGCCTGAGAGCGGCGGCGGGCGGAGCCCTTGGCGCTGTGATGATAGCAATGCAGATGGGAGTTGCAAGGGGAATATTCTCCAATGAAGCGGGGCTCGGGAGCGCTCCTATAGCGGCTGCCGCAGCCAGGACAAACGAGCCTGTAAGACAGGGGCTGGTATCCATGACGGGAACATTCGTGGACACAATAGTCGTATGCACAATGACAGGGCTCACCATACTGGTAACGGGAGCTTACGACGTAGCTATCGACAAGGGCCTCGAAGGCGTGGAAATAACATCAGAGGCTTTTACAGCGGGACTTCCGTGGTCTGAAGGAGTAGGACCGGGAATACTTATGGCAGCTCTTGCGTTTTTCGCGTTCACAACGATACTGGGCTGGGATTACTACAGCGAGAGATGTCTTGAATATCTTACGGGCGGCAATATGACGGCTGTAAAGGTGTTCAGATGGCTTTACATATTCGCAGTGCTCATAGGCCCGTTCATGACTGTGTCGGCAGTATGGACCATAGCCAACATATTCAACGGCCTTATGGCAATACCGAACCTTATAGCTCTGCTGGCTCTCAGCGGAATAATAGCTTACGAAACGAAGAGCTATTTCAGCCGGCTGAATTCAGGAAAGATAAAAGAATGGTAAAGGGTAAATTACAGGCAGCTTCCGGAAATGAATTTCCGGAAGCTGTTTTTCTGTGCGCAAGGTCTAGGATCATATGTGACAGCATATAATCCAATGTAAAAGGATTTGTCCGGATAACAGAAGGAAAAGGGGGAGCGAAGATGCTTAATACTGAAGACATAAGGAACAAAGAGGTGATAAACATATATGACGGAAAGAGTATGGGATTTGTCAGCGATATCGAGATCAATCTGAAGGAAGGCCGCATAGACGGGATAGTCCTTCCGGGCGACAGGGGATTCATGAAGCTGTTCGGAAAGGAGACTGACGATTATGTAATAAAATGGAAGCATGTCAAGACCATAGGAGAGGACGTCATACTGGTAGATGTACCACCTGTAGTGGAGTGATATGTAATTTCCCTTAAGGTATTGGCAATAAACACAATATGTAGTAAAATCATAATATACTTTTTATTTTCATCTGTTAAGGAGGTTGCCATATGAAGTGCCCGTACTGTGAAAACGATGACAGCAAGGTTATAGATTCAAGACATACAGAGGATGGACATGCCATAAGGCGCAGGCGCGAATGCGAGGCATGCGGGAGGCGTTTCACGACATATGAAAAGGTTGAGGAGATGATCCTCATGGTGATAAAAAAGGACGGAAGACGCGAAGCCTTTGACAGGAACAAGCTGCTCAACGGAATCATAAGAGCGTGCGAGAAACGGCCCGTGCCTCTGGCGGAGATGGAGAAGATCGTGGATGAGATCGAAAGAGGTCTCAACAACATGATGGAAAAGGAAGTGGAGAGCACGTTTATAGGCGAGCTGGTCATGGAGAGGCTTAAGGAAGTCGATGAGGTCGCTTATGTGAGGTTCGCTTCCGTATACAGGCAGTTTACGGATATAAATACGTTCGTTTCGGAGATAGAAAAGCTGCTGACCAATAAAAAGAACAGGAATTGAGGAACAAAATGAAAGAAGTTTTCAGAATAGCGATAGACGGGCCCAGCGGAGCAGGCAAAAGCACGATTGCCAGGGAGGTGGCGGGCAGACTCGGAATAGATTATATAGATACGGGAGCCATGTACAGAGCAGTGGGATACAAGATGAGGAAGCTCGGCATAGGAGCGGACGAAGAGGATCGGGTATCGCGCATGCTGGAGGATACCGATATAGATTTTACCGAAGGTAATATAATCCTGGACGGAGAAGTGGTAAACGACAGTATAAGGACGTCTGAGATATCGAAGATGGCATCTGAGTGCTCGGCTCTTCCGACGGTAAGGAAAAAGCTGGTGGAGCTTCAGAGAAATATGGGAAGCAGGAAGAGCGTCATAATGGACGGGCGCGATATAGGAACCAATGTTTTAAAGGATGCTGAGTATAAATTTTTTCTTACGGCCAGTCCTGAGGAGAGAGCGGACAGGCGGTACAGGGAGCTGGCTGAAAAGGGAGAAGATATATCGTATGAACAGGTTCTGGAAGATATAAAGAAAAGAGACAGAGACGATACGACGAGAAAGATAGACCCGCTGAGAAAGGCGGAGGACGCGACGGAGATCGATACAACGGGAATGTCCGTTGAAGATGTTATAGAAAACGTATTGAACAACATAGGATGAAGGAGATGAAAAATGGCGACAGTAAGACCCTTCAGAGCCATACGGCCTGAAAAAGGATATGAGGAAAAGGTCATATCGCTTCCGTATGATGTAATGAACAGACAGGAGGCCGCGGAGATGGCCGAGGGTAATCCCTACAGCTTCCTGCATATATGCAGGGCGGAGATAGATCTTCCCGAACAGGCGGATCCATATGACATATCCGTGTATGAGAAAGCAAGAGACAATATAAAGAAGTACCTTGAAGACGGTGTGTTCCTTAAAGAAGAAGAGCCGGCTCTGTACGTGTACAGACAGACAATGGACGGACGCGTGCAGACAGGTATAGTAGGCTGTGTGGCTGTAGACGAATATGAGGATAATATCATCAAAAAGCATGAATTCACAAGAGTGGAAAAGGAAAAAGACAGGATAAGGCATTTTGACGTGTGCGATGCCGATACGGAGCCTGTGTTCCTCACATACAGAGACGATAAGAGGATAAGGACCATAATAGAAGGATTTGCCGCAGGTCATAAGCCTGTATACGATTTTGTCACGCCTGAGGGGATAGGCCACACTCTCTGGGTGATAGACGACAGGGATACGGTTGAAAGCCTGGTATCGCTTTTTGACGAAGTGCCGTATCTTTATATAGCGGACGGACATCACAGGAGCGCTTCCGCATGTAAGGTGGGACTGAAGAGAAGAGAGGAAAATCCGGATTATACGGGGGATGAGGAATTCAACTTCTTCATGGCAGCCATATTCCCGGACAATGATCTTAAGATATTCGATTACAACAGAGCCGTGAAGGATCTGAACGGCAACAGCAGCAGTGAATTCCTGGATAAGGTCAAGGCGGCGGGATTCGAAGTTGAGGATATGGGAACGGAAATATATTATCCTGAGAGAAAGCATGTGTTCTCCATGTACCTTGACGGAAGATGGTACAGGCTCACAGCCGGAGAAGAGATAATACCGGATCATGTCATAGATTCTCTGGATGTGGCTGTGCTCCAGAACAGCATACTGGGCCCTGTGCTTGGAATAGATGATCCGAGGACGGATAAGAGGATAGATTTTGTCGGAGGGATACGCGGCCTTGAGGAACTGAAAAAAAGAGCTGACAGCGATATGAAGGTGGCGTTTGCCGTATATCCTGTGGATGTGGCCGATCTTCTGAGAGTGGCTGACAACGATATGGTGATGCCTCCTAAATCGACATGGTTTGAGCCGAAGCTGGGAAGCGGGCTCTTCCTTCACAGTCTTAAATAGGAAATAAGTATAAAAACTCCTTTGCCGGGGAAAATATCCTGCAAAGGAGTTTTTTTATGGAGAAAATGGCGGCAAATCTGAAAAAGATAACAGCAGCTGTGGCCGGTCTCATGCTGCTGCTCATATTCAGACTGGCGTATATACAGCTGGCCGGACATGATGAGCTTTCGGATGCTATGCGTCAGCAGTCTCTCATATCTCTTCAGGGGAGCAATACGCGCGGCATCATATATGACATAAACGGAGCGGCGCTGGTGGCGGATAAAAGAAGATATATCTATATAATAAAAGACGAAATGTTCACAAAGGGAACGAGAGAAAGACTGAAGGCCGCCGGAGCCGTTGAGGTGAGCGGAAACAATGAGGCTTATCATGTATATCAGTCGGAGGAGTACGGAAAGGATGCGGGGAAAGAGCTTGCGGAAAAGGACGGAGCCTACATACTTGAGGCATCCGCCAGATACAGCGATCAGCAGATGGCAACGCACCTTATAGGCTATGTAAACAGGAGCGATCAGTCCGGGGCCGCAGGTCTTGAGCTTATGTTTGACGATCAGCTTTCGGGGCTCAACAGGCAGCTTTACGCGGCAGCGGACGTAAAGGGAAACCTCCTTCCGGGAAGGGGCCTGATCGTAACCACCGACAGATATGAAGACTCCTCAATAAAGGAGGGCATACGGACCACGCTGGAAAAGGATATACAGGCAGCTGTGGAGAAAACGGCTGAAGAGCAGGAAAAGGACTGCGCTGTAGTCGTACTTGACGTAAGGACAGGGGGAGTGGCGGCCATGGCCTGTACCCCGGGCTTTGATCCCAACCATATAGGAGAGCATATGCAGGAGGAAGGAGATGAGCTTGTAAACAAGGCGACCCAGGGAGAATATCCGCCCGGCTCGGTTTTCAAGATAGCTGTAGCGGCTGCCGCCATAGAGGAGGGTATTTCAGCCGATACGAGCCTGAACTGCAGCGGCAGCACAGATGCCGGCGGAACGGTCATAGGCTGTGAGACGGGAGGAGAGAGCGGACACGGAGATATAACGTTCGAGGAAGCCTTTGCCTGCTCATGCAACAGCTTTTTCGTACAGCTGGGAAAGAAGCTCGGAAGCAGGAAGATAATAGAGACGGCGAAAAATCTCCATCTGGGAGAGAAGGCTCTTGAGGGCTATCCTCAGGAAAGCCGTGGCCGCATAATGACAGAGGATGAAAGCCGCGGCGCTGCCATAGGGAATCTTTCCATAGGACAGGGCGAGACTCTCGTTACGCCTCTTCAGGTAGCAAGGATGACAAATATCATAGCGGCGGGAGGTATCGACAGAGGCGTCCATATATCGGCTGATGAAGACATATCGGAGGAAAGAGTGATATCGGAATATACGGCTGAGGAAATAGGCAGAATGATGGAGATGACTGTAAGCGAAGGGACGGCCGCGTCATTGGATATGACGGACAGCGCCGCTGAGCCGCTCGCAGCCGCCAAGACAGGAACGGCTGAATACGAAAGCGGCGGGGTTTCAAAGACACATGCCTGGATAACAGGCTATGCTCCATGCGATGAGCCTGAATATACGATCACTGTTTTCGTTGAAAACGGTGATTCGGGAGCGGAAGACAGCGGGCCTTTATTCAAGGAGATAGTTGAATACCTTGAAAGATCAGGCAGCTACAGCATGCCGGCTCTTGCCTGAGCAGGGCATGACCCGGGTCTTCAGTATCCTTTTGCGTGAAGATGCTCCCTGAGCTTTTCCAGGGCCTTCTTCTCGATCCTTGATACGTATGAGCGGCTGATGCCGAGAATAGAGGCTACCTCTCTCTGGGTGCGGGGAGCGGCTCTCCCTATGCCGTATCTGTATACAAGTATGGCTCTTTCTCTTTCGTCAAGGGCAGAGTTCATTGCCTGGATCATATGCTGTGTCTGTATCTTCAGGCTTATATCGTCTATGACTGCATCCGGATCCGTACCAAGTATATCGTTGAGATTTATCTCGTTCCCATCCTTGTCGGAACCTATGGGAAGATTGAAGGAAACCTCAGACATACACTTCTTTGACGAGCGTATGCTCATAAGTATTTCGTTTTCTATGCATTTTGCCGCATAGGTCGCCAGCTTTGTGGACCTGCCTCGCTTATATGTATTTACTGCTTTTATGAGTCCTATGGTGCCTATGGAAATGTAATCGTCCATAGTCTGCGGAGACGACGTGTACTTTTTGGCTACATGAGCGACAAGTCTGAGATTTCGCTCTATGAGTATCTTTTTTGCCTCTTCATCTCCTTTCTCGTAACGGTCCATGTAATACTTCTCCTCTTTTTCGGTCAGTGGTTTCGGAAATGAAACACTCATTATATGTATCCCCCTCTGTTGATTTTTACTATATGCGAAAATCAGAGGGGAA
>CAWVKQ010000019.1:0-11945 GCA_963929955.1 Bacillota bacterium | reverse complement strand
AAGAAGGAAATCGGTAAAACCGATTTCCTTTATGGCCGGTACGCCGCTTGCGAATAAGAACACACATATCAGTATTACTGCCATTATCGAAACACATGCTGTCACCAAGAATACTATTCTCATGACGTCTTCTTTGTAATGTCGCATTTTTCTGTACCTGTTGTCTTTCAGATCATTCCCTTTTTACCGGCTGTTACTCGGCAGCTACCTCGCTCCAGTTTGTGATCTCGCCGATGAATATCTTCATGATCTGCTCAGTTGTAAGATCCTCTACGCTGTTCTCAGTGTTTACTATTACAGCGATACCGTCAAGAGCGATCTCCTGGCTCTCAAGGCCCTGGCTTGCTTCTTCGTCTTCAAGAGCTCTGGAAGCCATTCCTATGTCGCACGATCCGTCTATGGTGCTCTGGATTCCTGCGCCTGAACCTGTCTGCTGGATCTCGATGGTAACGTCAGGGTTGATCTCCTGATAGCTGTCAGCAAGAACTTCCATTACAGGAGATACCGAAGTCGATCCTGCGAGTGTAATTGTTCCGGACATTCCGCTACCGCTGTATGCTTCCGCGTCTTCGTTTACGCTGATGTAGCCTTCTTCCTCTATTATTGCCTGACCGTCAGCGCTCATGATGAAGTCGATGTAGTCCTGAGCCAGCTCTGAAACCTCACCGTTCGTTACGATGTTAAAAGGTCTCTGCAGCGCATAGTCACCGCTTTTTACATTATCAACCGTAGCTTCGACTCCGTCGACCTTTACAGCCTTTACAGTATCGTCCAGCGATCCCAGTGAGATGTAGCCTATGGCTGCGGTGTTTCCTGCCACTGACTGAGTAACTACTGAAGTGCTGTTGGATATCTCGGCAGTGTCAACGGTTCTGTCAACATCATCCTCAAGAACTCCTGTCAGCTCTGTGAAAGCATCTCTTGTTCCGGAGCCTTCCTCACGGGAGATCACTGTGATGTCTTCTCCGTCGCCGCTTCCCGAGTCACTGCCTCCGCAGCTTGCAAGTGTGAAGATCATGATGGCAGATAAGCCTACGGTAATGAGTTTTGTAAGTTTGCTTTTTTTCATCTTCTTTAACTCTCCTATCTTTTGATTTGATCATGTACTTTTATCTTACCCGTTTGTACGTTTCGTATTATAGATATGGAATGTTAAATACAAAATCTTGGATATGTAAAATATATGTAAAACATTTTACATATACCATGCGAACATGCTTTTTTTAACACAGATCCAAAATAAGACAATAAAAAAGCTCAGCCTCATTTCACTGAAGTTGAGCTTTTGTCTTTGCATCCTGCCTGCGCTACAGCCCTGTGGACGGATCATATGAGGTTTATTTCAATGTCCTGAGCCCCCTCATAAAGTACCTTCCTTCCGAATTCATAAAGATCATCGAGTCCCTCGGTTATGGTCAGGAAGTGGTTTCCGGCAAGCTGCCCGTACTGGCAGGCGAACTGACACCTTCCGTATGACATGATTATCTCCATCTCGCTTATTCCTCCCGGATAGAGGAGCATCTCACCTGCCGCGGGATACGATATGTGATTCTCATAATCAAGTCCCGTGCGTGTATCTCCGTAAGGTATCCATATGCCCTCTCCGCTCCATCTTACGTGTATGAAGCTGCTCTTTAACGGCAGCATATCCTCAAATACCCTGCATGTTTTCGGCGCCTTATCCTCCAGCAGTTCTCCCACAAAGCGATAGCTTCCCGATCTGATCTCCACCTTTTTCATTTGAGTTACCTCCCTTTCGCTCACCGTCTCCTGCCTTTACGGCTCATACGGGAATACAGGCATCGGCTGCAGCTTGAAAAGATTGGCTCTGTGCATCCTGTCTATTTTTTCCTTCGTCTCCTCATCCTCGCAGATACCTTCTCTTATATACCTGTCCAGCACAGCGTATGTGAATCCCAGGTTATCCTCGTCGGTAAGTCCGCATAGTCCGTCTATAGGCACTTTTTCCACAAACATATCCGGAAGCCCCAGGCTTCTTCCCACAGCCTTGACCTCCTGTACCGTAAGCTTTGACAGAGGGCTGAAATCCCCTGCCCCGTCTCCGTACCTTGTGGCGTATCCGACCCAGTCTTCAGACAGATTGCACGTATTGGCGACCCTGCCGTTCACGCTCTGAGATACGGCGTATAGAGCCGCCATCCTGATCCTCGGAGGAAGGTTCACCTTTGCCTGCCCCTCAAAGGAATCGAAGTGCCTGCGAAGCTCGCCTGTGATACCCTCATAGGCATCCTTTATGTTCACGACCATGCTCTCTATGTCAAGGTGCGCCGCCAGCTTATGGGACACGTCTATATCGAACTGCTCGCCGTTTGGCATGAGCACTCCCAGCACGCGATCCTTTCCCAGCGCCTCAACGCACAGAGCCGCCACCACCGAGCTGTCCTTTCCTCCCGAAAGTCCCACTACGGCTTTGCAGCCCTTTCCGTTTTCTTCAAACCAGTCCCTTATCCACTTTACTATATCGTCCTTTACCTTATCCGCATCAAAACCCATCTTTAAATCTCCTTTACTTTATATCTATCTGACACATGCTCATAGCCTTAAGCGCGTTGTCATGGGTTTCAGGCATCACTCCGGCGCAGCATGAAGAATCGACAGACACCTCGGTCTCAGGCAGGATGTTCTTTATCATGACAGCGTTCGATATAACGCATATATCGGTGCACAGTCCTATTATCTCCACCTCTTCGAGAGGCGCGGCGCTGTTTTTTTCGGCGATCGTCTCCGCAAGCTCCGGAGAACCGAAGGACGGCTTGTCTATAATAATACTGCCCTCCGTATCGATCTCAGGCCATATTTCCCAGCCTTCCGTTCCCCTTATGCAGTGAGGCACGGGCAGCTTTTTCCCTTCCCTGCTCTCAAGGTAGTCCTCATTATGAGTGTCCCTCGTAAAGATCACCTCATCGCCTCTTTTTCTGTATTCCTCTATCTTTTTCATGACAGCCGGAAGGATGGCCTTCGCCTCCTTTGTTCCGAGAACGCCGTCTATAAAATCCCTCTGCATATCTATTACCGCAAGAACTCTCATAACCGCCTCCCGTAATCTGTATGGCTTAAGTATATAATATCCGGGCCTTAATATCAACAGTAAGAGAAACCGTCCTCAGGTCTCCCCGTATGATTTTATGTTGATTCCCGTTTCCACAGGTGATATGATCCCTGTATGAGTACTTTTACGGATATCAATGATATAAAACTTTACAAAATAAAGAAAAAGGACAGAGAAAAACTCTACTCCACACTTCTCAGCGCCTTTGAGGATTATCCCAAGCTGGATACGGTATTTACGCAAAAGGAAAAGAAAATGGCTGCCCTTGAAGCCTCGATAAGGTATTACTGCGCCTACGATCTCAGATACGGAGCCGCCTTCAGTCTCAGCAGCCGCGTAGAGGAAGCGGTCGTCATGGTCCATTCGGATAATATGAGATACTCCCTGCCAAAGCATATCCTGTCAGGAAGCTACAGCCGCGGATATATGGCCGCGGCAGGCAGACTGTCGCCGGAAGAGCGCAGGCTGCGCAGCAGACTCTTTGAAGAAATGGACAGCCTCGAAGAAGCGATGGATATACCTCTCCCTCATATTTACATCGATTTTCTGGGAGTAAAAAAAGAGCTGCAGCATCAGGGACGCGGCAGGAGGCTCATGAAAGAGATATGCCGCTATGCTGAAAGCCGCAGGCTTCCTGTCATGCTTTTCACAAATACCGACAGTGATGTTCGATTCTATGAAAGCATGGGATTTAAGGTGATCGGCGCCACATCGTCCGACAGGTTCGGATTCACGAACACATATCTCATTCGCTTCTGAGATATCTCAGGGCTGCCTTCACTATATTTTTCGAGTTTATGATATATGCTTCTTTTGGCTGCTCCTTCTCCTTCGCGGGAGTCCAGTATCTATCCGCATATCGCTCCATCATTTTTTCTTCGCTTAGCCCGGCTTCCTTCATGGTTCTTACGAATTCAAGCTTATCCCTGACAGCGCTCCTGAAAAGCTCCCAGTAATCGCCGTTCATGCTGCCGGGAAGCAGTCCGAAATGAGGCAGGCATATATATGCGGCATTGCATGCCTCGCATCTGTCAGCCGATCTGAGAGCATCCTCAAAGCTCTTGAGCACAGGCGTATGCACATAGTCCGCAGCCTCGAGGACCCCCGTGCTTTCGCTTGCGAAAAGCAGTCCCGGCGGATCCAGGAAAAAGCTCATGGAGCAGTCCGTATGTCCTTTTGTCTCTATGGCTGTAACGGTTTCCCTGCCAAGCGATACGGTCTCTCCGTCCTCCAGTATCACATCCGCCTCAAGGCCTTCCACAGGTATTTCCTCCCTGCTTTCAGGCATATACAGATCTCTCGCAGCCTCTCCCAGCTCCTTCATGAGGCTTCTTGCGCCCGGTCTTTCAAGTATCTCGGCGCAGCGCCGGCTGCAGTACACCTTGACTTCCGGGAATGCTTTCCTTATATACGGTAACGCCCCGATGTGATCGTAATGGGAATGGCTCAGCAGCACCGCATCAAGGCTCTCTCTGTTGAATGCCGCAAGAACCTTTCTTATGTTCCCGACTGTCACCCTGCCGCAGAAAGCCATGCCGCAGTCAATAAGAGCAGTCCTGAGGCTCCCTATTATGAGCAGCGCTTCTCCGCCGTGTCCTCCCGTTACCCTGTATATATGTCCCGGAAAATCGAACCTGTCAAAATCCCCCATTATATCAAAGAGCTCTATGGCCTCAGGCGTTGTCAGGCCCATGTTCCCTGCATTCATGAGTTTTCCTCCTGAGCTGCCATAAGATCGGCCATTGAAACGGTATATCCGTCCAGCTCGTAGTCCAGGGCGTTTTCAAAATCATATCTGTATTTTTCGCCTCCCAGCTTTTCGAGGCGCGAGGCTGTGATCGCATCTCTCAGGCTGTGATGCATTATGTCTCCCCCGTCGCATGGCTCAAGCTCCACATCGGAATTTATTGAGTACCAGTTCCTGAAACGGGCGAATTCGTCGGCGAACCGTCTCATGTCGTTTTCATCGCCGCAATTCAGTATCATTCCCGTAAGAGCAAGCTTTATCTGATGGAGCAGCGAGAATATCTCCCCCGAATCCTCGGGCAGCCCCTCCAGAATATCCTCAAAATAATCCTCGATTAGCTCTGCTGTGATCTCATTGTCCGCACCGCTGAATAGCTCAACGAGCACATCAGGCTCAACGTATTCATCCCATTCAGCCAGATCAGCCATGGTCTCAAAATACTCGAACTGAGAAGGCTCTTCTATATCAAGATATTCGAGAAGCTCATTTATATCCATCTTCTTCCATCCTTTCAAGATCAAAATTAAGGAACCTGACCTTTCTGTCATCATCCCTTTCTCTGAATATGTAATCTATCATATTTACAAAGTTTTCGGAAAGGTCGCTGGCATAAAACACATTATGTCTGTCTGATCCGCATGCCAGCATGTCTCTGTCCCGGAGCACCTGCTCTATGCTTCCCGCTATTATACTGGATGGGTTTATTATGCGTATGCCCGGATACAGCCTCTCTATATTGCCGCTTATGAGGGGATAATGAGTGCATCCCAGTATGACGGTGTCTATGGAGTTATCCTTGAGGAAGTCATCCATATAGTATTTTATGGTGAGATCCATTATATCGTTTTCTATTATACCCTCCTCTATGAGCGGCACGAATGCGGGACATGGCGTTTCGTATATTTCAAGCTCCCTGTTGTATCTGTGTATGGAGTCCTCGTATGCTCTGCTCCCGATGGTGACCTTTGTACCTATTATGCCTATATTGTTTTCCTCCGTGCATTTCGAGGCCACATACATAGCCGTAGGCTCTATTATACCAAGCACCGGCACCCCCGGAAACCTCCTTCTCAGATCCTCCACGCACGTGGCGCTGACGGTGTTGCACGCTATGACTATCATTTTCACATGGTTTTTTACGAGAAAATCGGCTATTTCCATCGAAAAGCTCTTTATGGTCCTTACAGCTTTGGAACCGTACGGAGTTCTCGCCGTGTCGCCGAAATATATTATTTTCTCCTCCGGAAGCTTTTCCATGAGATACGGTATGCAGGTCAGCCCTCCGAGACCTGAATCGAAAAAACCTATGGGTCTGTTGTCCATTACTGTGATAATCCTTTCCTTTTGTGGTATAATCCTTGTAGCCAGTATATTATTATACATTATGAGACTTTCAAAGTAAATTGATTACGGAGGGAAATATGGAGTCAAAGAGACTGAAAAAGAGAAGCGAGACAGACAGAAAATACAGGTGGAACATCGAAGCCATGATATCAGACGAATCTGTTATTGACGAAGAACTCGAACATATCAGGGACAGCGCCGAAAGCTTCATGAAAAAATACTCGGGACGCATGGGAGAGTCCGCGCACACTCTTCTTTCCGCCTTTAAGGACAGAGACGACATATGGAGACGCCTTGAGAAGATATACGTATACGCCAGGATGAGAAGAGATGAGGACAACGCAGAAAGCAGGTATCAGGCCATGTCCGACAAGTGCAGCGCCGTCATAGCGGCCGTATCGGCATCCATGGCGTTTTTCACACCTGAGCTCATATCCGTGTCAGAGGATGATATCCGTTCATATATGGACTCGGAAGAGGGACTTGACGTGTACAGGTTCGCCATAGAGGATGCGCTCAGACAGAAGGCTCATGTCCTCTCGGAGTCAGAGGAAAACCTGCTTGCTCAGATGAGTGAGATAACGGGAGCGACCGGAGACATATTCACCATGCTCAACAACGCTGACATGAAGTTCGCTCCCATAAAGGACGAGGACGGCAGCGAGGTGCAGCTCACCCACGGAAGCTATATCAAATTCATGGAGAGCAGAGAAAGAGATGTGAGAAAGGCTGCTTACGACTCCATGTACGCTTCCTATAAGGATCTCATAAACACCATTTCCACCGCATACAGCTACAATACCAGAACGGACACGGTAACGGCGCGGCTCAGAAAATATCCTTCCGCAAGGGCGGCGGCCCTTTCAGGGGACAATATCCCAGCCGAAGTCTACGACAATCTGGTGAAGACGGTCAACGACAACCTTCCGTCCATGCACAGATATGTGAAGCTCCGCAAAAAGCTTCTGGGCGTGGACAGGCTTTATATGTACGACATGTACGCTCCCCTCATAGAGGTGCCTGACAGAGTCGTTCCCTACGAGGAGGCTCTCGACATGATGAGAGATGCCCTGTCGCCTCTCGGAGAGGAATACGTCTCAAGGATGAACAAAGGCCTTTCCCAAGGATGGGTAGACGTATACGAGAACGAAGGAAAAACGAGCGGAGCTTACAGCTTCGGCTGCTATGACAGCTATCCTTATATACTTCTCAATTATACGGACACTCTCCAGGACGTGTTCACCATAGTCCACGAAATGGGTCACTCCATGCATTCCAGCTACACGAGAGAGACCCAGCCTTATATATACGGCAGCCACTCCATATTCACCGCGGAAGTGGCGTCCACAGTGAACGAGTCCCTGCTAATGGCTCACCTTCTCGAAAACGAAGACGACCCGCAAATGAGAAAGTATCTTATAAACATGCACCTTGAGGCTTTCAGGACCACCCTGTTCAGACAGACCATGTTCGCGGAGTTCGAAGACATGACGCACAGCGCCGTAGAGGAAGGCAAAGTCCTCACAGCCAAGTGGATGTGCGATGAATACGAAGCTCTCAACAGCAGATACTACGGCCCTGCCGTGGAAAATGACGATACCATAAAATACGAGTGGGCCAGGATCCCGCATTTTTACAATGCTTTCTATGTTTACAAATACGCAACCGGC
This sequence comes from Bacillota bacterium, assembly GCA_963929955.1. Classification (GTDB taxonomy): domain Bacteria; phylum Bacillota; class Clostridia; order Peptostreptococcales; family Anaerovoracaceae; genus Lentihominibacter. The sequence continues at coordinate 4,114 of CAWVKQ010000019.1, read as the reverse complement.
TACTCCGCGGCAACAGCCATATCACAGAATATACTTTCAGAGGGAAGGCCTGCCGCTGAGCGATATATAGAATTCCTCAGGACCGGAGAATCCGACTATCCTATAGAGCTTCTTAAAAAAGCCGGCGTTGACATGAGCTCGCCTGCTCCGGTGGAAAAAGCCATGGAAAAATTCAACGCGCTTCTCGATGAGTTTGAAAGGCTGGTATAGATGAAAAAGCACGGTCTCATTCACATTTTCGCCAATAATACCGAAATATCGCAGCAGACACGCTCCCACCTCAAAATGAGGCTGACCGGGGCGGGATATACAGTGACCGACTCCTTTTCTTCCGATACGGAGCTGATAATCTGCATTGGCGGAGACGGCACCTTTCTGGAGGCGGTTCATACGCTGGGCTTCCCCTCCTGCCCCATAATAGGCGTCAATACAGGTCATCTCGGCTTTTTTCAGGAAATATCGCCGGAAAACATGGACAGATTCATTTCCGATTACGAAAAAGGCGAATACTCCATCCAGACCCTTAACACGGTGCTGGCTACGGTGACTGACCGCCGCGGTACGCAGAGCAGCCATCTGGGATTGAACGAGATAGTAATAAAGGGCCGCCACTCCTATTCCGTGCACCTTTATATCTCCATAGACGGAGTTCCCATCGAAAAATTCAGCGGAGACGGCATCCTTGTAGCCACATCGGCAGGCAGTACCGCATATAACTATTCACTGGGAGGATCCATAGCCGATCCGCGCCTCAAGCTGCTTCAGGTGACCCCCATGGCTCCCATGAACACAACGGCATACAGATCCTTTACATCGAGCATCCTGCTCCCTGCCGACCTTTCACTGGGCGTGGTCCCTGAACATGAGGAAAACTGTATATTCATAACAAACGACGGCATAGAGACCGGATACACCGATGTCAGGGATATAAAGGTGGAGGTATCCGATACTTCGGTAAACCTTCTCAGATTCAAAAACTACGACTTCTGGAACAAGGTAAAGACAAAATTCCTGTAGAAAAGAAAGGACTGTAACAATAAATGGCTAATTTCAGACATACGGTCACGTCATCAGAGGCAGGCCTTGAAGTCAGAGATATAATGCGGGCCAATTTTGATTTTTCCGCTCGCCTGAGAAACAGGATAAAGCGTGAAAAGCTCGTAACATTAAACGGCGAAAAAACAGAAGGATGGATAAAGCCCTCTCCGGGAGATGTCATAGAGATACGTCTTCCCGAGGAAAAAAGCGGTTTTGAACCTGAGCCCATACCGCTTTTTCCCGTATTCGAGGACGATGATCTTCTCATAATAAACAAGCAGCCCGGCCTCATCGTCCATCCGACAAAAGGTCACCCCCGCGGAACGGTTGCCAATGCCCTCATGTATTATATGGAGGAAACAGGCCGCCATTTCAAGATACGCTTTGTAAACCGCCTTGACATGGACACCTCGGGGCTTCTTGTGGTGGCAAAAAACGCTTACTGCCAGAACGACTATACAAGGCAGATGAAGGAAAATACCGTCGAAAAGCGATACATAGCCATACTGCGCGGCATAATAGAAGAGGATTCGGGAACAGTCGACCTTCCCATAGGCCGTCCGGATCCGGAGAACGTGGCAAGAGGCGTCATGGAAGACGGCGCACCCTCCGTTACTCACTACAGAGTTCTCGAGCGCTTTACCGAAAGTCCTTTTTCCTGCGGGTATACACTGACTGAGCTCATCCTTGAAACGGGAAGGACCCATCAGATAAGAGTACATATGTCTCACACAGGCCATCCTGTTGCCGGAGACTGGCTCTACGGCGGCAGCAACCCTCTGCTCATAGACCGGCAGGCGCTCCACGCCGCAGGGCTCACCTTTACCCACCCCATAACGAAAAAAAGGCTTTCCTTTGAGGCGCCTCTTCCTTCTGATATGACAGCAGCCCTGGAAAAGCTGAGACGGAAAAAGAGACAGGAGTCTCTCCCGCCTCTTTAGTCTTCCATTATTTCTGCAATGGTCTTCTTTTTCATCTCCTTTACCAGGAGGTTCTGGATACGCTCTATTTCCTTGTGGACCTTGCACGGCATGCTTTCAGGATTTCTGTTGCATTCCTCCTTCATACAGTGGAGTATTGCCAGATCGCCCTCGGTTATGCTTACCACATCGTATATTGTAAGCTCGCTCAAAGACCTGTTGAGATAATATCCGCCCTGGTTCCCTCTCTCCGACTTGACAAGGTCCGCCATCTCCAGCTCTCTCAGTATCTTGTAGGCGAACGCCCTTGGGATCTCTTCCTTGTCGCATATCTCACGGACATTATGGACTTTTCCGTCGCGAAGGACCCTGCATATCCTCATAGCATAATCGCTTCGTCTTGTTATCAGCATGATCTTACACCCCGCTTAAAGGGTCCGCGCCCGGGCACGAACCAAATATTTAGTAGCATTATACCATAGTCTTTGCATAAATTCTACACTTTATTTACCAGTACTTCTTGCCGTTCTGCGGCGTCTCTCCCAGCTTGTACTTTATGAGCTCGCTCACAGTGACCGTCTGATACCCGTTCTGATTGAGCCATGGCACGATCTTTTCCGTAGCTTCAGCGGTAAAATCGTGTATTGAATGCATGAGTATTATCTTGCCGTCAAGATCGCTGCTCTTTGTCACCGAATCGAATATCTTCTGCGCGTCCTTTGATTTCCAGTCAAGAGTGTCGATGGACCACATGATGACCGGCATTCCGGCTATGGAGTTTATAGTATCGTTCGTTGCTCCGTAGCTTGGCCTGAATACGGTAGGATACTCTCCGCACGCCGATTTCACGGCTTCGTTGGTCTTTTGTATCTGCTCCTTTACCTCAGCCTCGCTCAGGCTTGTGAGCTTTGGATGGTTCCACGTATGATTACCCAGCTCGCATCCCATCTCGTATGCTCTTTTTATCTGCCCCGGATTGGATGATACCCTGTTGCCGCAGTAGAAGAATGTAGCAACGGCTCCGTTTTTTTCCAGACAGTCCAGTATCCTCGTCTCGCTGTCTGCCCCCGGACCGTCGTCATATGTCAGAGCCACCATAGGCTTGTCCGTCGTTATGTATCTCTGTATGACCGTATCTCTTCTGCTTTCGGCCATGACCTCGTTTGATATCTTTGCCTGTACGACCCCGTGAGACTTTTTAAGGACCGTTCCTTCGTCAAAGTAAAATATCACCGAGCCCTTTGTCATTATGAATTTGCTGAAATTGCTCTCATCGGCTGTCAGATGATCCTGCCAGCCCTCCTCAAGCTCCTCTTCGCTGTAAGTCTTCTGGAAATACTCCGTAAAATATTTTGAGCACTTTTCCCGGTAATCCTCTCTGAATACCTGTACAGGTCTGAGCTGGAGCCCTGTTTCTGTGGAGAACACATATGTCTCTATGCCTGAGGACAGCTTTTTCATGTCCTTCTCATATTCTTCGTTGTCGCTGTAATATATGGCGAGGCTTGTGGCTCCGTTCCCTGATTCATACACGGCCGCGTTTACCAGGAGAGCTTCTTCAAGGGGCTCATATCCCTTATCATCGCCGTTCTTTTCCTTTCGTTCAGCCTCTTCATCAGCCTTTCTTGAGCTGAACTCCGCTTTTATCTGCTCCACCCTTGAATTCCTGAACTCAGCCACCCGCTCGTCATCCGTCGTCTCAAAGTCCGCGGCGTATGATATTGGAGAGCCGTACTCGTATATTTTCTCCGTTTCACCCTGCATGCTGAAAGGGCTCTCATCCATTGCCAGCTCCGCATATTCCTTGAACTCCTCGTCGTTCTTATACACATTTGTCGAAAAATGCGCGGCAGTCGCCACTATGCCTGTCACTATAAGCATGAGGCACAGTATCGCTGTAAGCACCCTGACGCGTCTTCTGCGTTTCCTGGCCCTTGTGCGTCTTATTTTTCTTTCACGTATCTCTCTGTCGATGCTCACTTTATCCTCTCCTTTATCCGAGGTTATTTTACCATATAAGTCAAGAATCGACAATGTATTAAACATTAAGAATTTCCTAGTTTTTTCTTGGTTGAGTGAAAAAGAAAATTCCGTATGTAAAGGTAGATGCCATACTGAAGACTAAATTCAATATTCTGAGGTTTGACAGATGGTGT
>CAWVKQ010000018.1:0-19683 GCA_963929955.1 Bacillota bacterium | reverse complement strand
ATCGGTAGCGTGACGCAGGTCAAAGCTTATGCCGTCGTATATGAAGGTCTCCGGAGACTTGGATATGTAGTCAGCCTTGCAGTATTTTATATTTTCAGTTTCAAGGAAGTCTTCTATGGTATGCTCCCTGCTCATAACAGTTGTCTTTTCGCCGTTTATGGTGGCGTTCACCTCTCTCGGTACCATGGAGGTGTATGCAAATACGGAGAACAGCAGTATCGCGAATGACACCGCTATGCCTCCGGGCCATCCGTACTTTTTAAGCGCCTCCCTGCTTATCCTTTTTTCCGCCGAAGCGCTCTCTTCACGCTCCTGCTCTTCGCTCTCTTCTTCATCCGCCGTAACGTTTTCTTCAGTCTCCGCAACGATATCTTCCTGCGTTTCTTCCGGCTCTTGCGATTCTTCCAGCTCTTCTTCGGATACGGCCTCAGGGACTTCTTCAGTCTCAGGCTCAGGCTCTTCTTCGGAGACAGACTCAGGTGCTTCTTCGGCCTCGGGCTCGGACTCTTCTTCGAAGACAGACTTAGGAGCTTCTTCAGCCTCGGGCTCGGGCTCTTCCTCAGAGACAGCCTCTGTCTTTTCCTGCTCCTCCTCTGCGGTATCCTGTTTTTCAGCCTCATCGGCCTTATCAGGCTCCTGTATACCGTCGGCTTCGATATCGCTTTCTACGTTTTTTTCTTCCTGTTCATCAAAAATCTCTTTTATGTTTATCTTCATATTAAGATCCTCCAGAATTTTCCGGTAAGACAGCGGATCACTCTTCTGTCTTGCCTCCCGCTTCTGACAGGCGGTATATGGCATCAGCATATATCTCAGTGAGCAGCATCATGTTCTCAACTGATATCTGTTCATTCTTCTGATGCCCCAGTTCCGGCTCTCCCGGAAACCTTGCTCCAAAAGCAACGATATTTTTTATGGCTCTGGCATATGTGCCTCCTCCTATGACCAGGGGAGAGCTTTCCCTATCTCCTGTATGCTCCCTGTACACGTCCATAAGCGTCTCTATGAAAGGATCGTCAGACGGCACGTATATAGGACCCTGATGTTTTCCTTTCACGAGCCCAATGCTGTATCTGTCCGAGATCTTCATTATACCGGCATAAACATCTTCCATTTCGGCCGTTACGGGATATCTTACGTTGACTGTTATCCTGCCGCTGCTTTTGTCGGCCTCCGCCATCCCTACGTTGAATACAAGCCTTCCCGACTGTTCGTCCGAAATGTCGCAGCCTATCCTCTCGCCGTGAAGGTCATATCCTATATGATCATTGTAAAACTCTATAAAGTCGTTGACGTCATCATCTGTAAACCGCAGACCTCCCAGGAACTCCATCATAAGCGAGACCGCGTTCTCACCCTGCCATGGCTTCGCCCCGTGAGCCGATATCCCTTCGGTTGTTATCTCAAGGCTCTTTCCCATTGCCCTGCAGCTTATCTTTCTTTTCTTTTCTTTTCTGAAAAGGGCGACCCGTTCTCTTACAGCTTCATACCCTGCTCCGCTGCTGTCATATACGACGGCTCTGGCAGAATCAGCGACCGAATTGGCCGCATTGCCGCCTTTAAGCGAACTTAATGACAGGCCTTTTCCACCTGATCCGGAGAACTTCTTTGCAAGATCAAAGACCAGTATCCCCATTTCACCGTGTATGGCGGGAAAATCTCCGTCAGGCGTGAATCCCAGATCGGGAAGTGAATCCACCTTTGAAAGATAATGATCCATGCCCTCCCATTCCGTCTCCTCATCAAGTCCCAGTATGAGCCGCACTGTCTTTCCCGGCACGAATCCACAGTCCCTGAGAGCTTTCATGGCATAGAAGGACGCAACTACCGGCCCTTTATCGTCAACAGTCCCCCGACCCTTCACAAAGCCGTCCTCTATCCGTCCTCCGTATGGATCGAAGTCCCAGTTCTCTCCTTCAGGCACCACGTCCAGATGTCCCACGACCCCTACTATGCCGCTGCCGCTGCCCGGAAAGTCTATGTGCCCTCCGAATCCGTCGGCATCAAATGTTTTGAATCCTTCTCTCTCAGCCATTGCCATAAGAGCCTCATAGGCTCTTGCCACATGATCTCCAAAGGGATGCTCCCCTTCCTGCCTGACAGCCACGCTTGGTATGGATATGAGAAAAGAGAGGTCACTGAGCATGGCCTCCTTATTCTTTTCTATATGCTCCTTTACGTCTGCAAAATCCATCTACAGCACCGCCTCAACAGAAGCGATCTCCGGGTAGCTTTCCTTTAATATCTTCTCAACAACACCCTTTATTGTCATCTGCGCTCCCGGGCAGCCCGCGCAGTGTCCCTGGAGCCTTACTCTGACAATATTATCATCAGTGTATTCAACAAACTCTATGTCTCCTCCGTCCCTCTGGAGGAATGGTCTTATCTGGTCGAGAGCATCCTTTATTTTCTGTTCCATATCCTGTTCTCCTTTACATTTTATTATCTTCTTTTTTATGATATATATAACCTATATAGGATCAAGGGTATAAATGGAAACTACCTGATTCCCATCCCATGACCCTATGAAGGATGTCTTTATGGGATCTCCGATATTATTAAATGTTATTATACCTGAAGCTCCGTGAAACTGCTTCTGTCCGGCCAGTATGTCCCTTATCTCCTTTCCCGAAGCATCTGTTCCCGCTTCCTCTATGGCATCTACCGCGATGACATAGGCATCATACCCAAGGGCCACGGCATCCTCAGGAATGCTGTTTGCTCCATGCTTTTCGTGGTAAGCGTCCAGAAACTTCTGAGACTCTTCGTTTACGATATCATCTGACACGAAGAAATTTACGAATGCCGCGTTCTCTGCAGCCGACGCCCCTCCGGCCAGCTTTTTGAATTTCTTTTCAGACCAGCTCGTATCACCGAGGAACTGTACGTTCAGCCCCATTTTGTCCGCCTGCTTTATCACATTGGCGCAGTCGTTCACGCTGCCTGCAAGAAGCACGCTCCCGACTCCGGAATCCCTTATTATTTTCAAATGATCCGTGAAGTCCTCCGCCCCCGGGGCATACTGCTCGTAAACAGTTATCGCATCTTCGTTTCCGGTCTCTGCTTTTATCCTGTCGGAAAAGGCGGTAGCCATCTCCATCGAGGCATCGTTTTCCTCAGGTATCATTATGCCGGCTGTTGTCTCCTTCTTATATTCCAGTACATATCTTGCCAGAAGATCGCCCTGATCCGAGTCAACATAACATACTCTGAAATAGTATTCATTATTGGCCGTAACTAGAGGATTCGTATTGGTTATCGCTATGGACGGTATCTCGGCTTCGTTTATATAATCCGCAGCCACCAGCGAATATACGCTGCCGTAGCTTCCAAGTATAACGTCGGGCTCTTTTGATATCAGCTCCTTTATAGCAGTTTCCGCCGCATATATATCTGAGGCATTGTCAGCATATACCAGCTCCACCATCTTGCCGTCTACGTTGGGATACAGCTCATTAGCAAGTTCTATCCCCTCTATCTCCTGCTCGCCCGCACTGCTGTCAGCGCCTGTCATAGGCTCATACACTCCGATCGTGACCGTGCTGCTGTCCTCCTGGGGTTTATCTATAAATGCTTCTCTGAAATTTTCAAAGGTCGTGCATCCCGAAAGGAGACCTGCCGTCATCATCATTATAAGGAACACTGCTGCATATCTGCCGTGTCGTTTCACAGAATCCCACCTTCCTACGATCATCATTTCAAACATAGTTATTATAACCTGTTTAAGCTTAAAGGTAAAGTGAAAGGTAGGTGATTTCGCAGCCTGCCGGGTATACCCAGTCCTTCATGATCCTCAGATTTTTGATTTTTTTGAAATAAGGTCTTGACGATTCTTTACTAAAATGGTACACTATTATCAGCTAATGAAAGTAATAAAAAGCACATAAATGCTCACAAGGAATCAAGAAGGAGGAATTTAACATGAAATGGACTTGTTCAATATGCGGTTACACTTACGAAGGCCCTCAGCCACCTGAGAAATGTCCTCAGTGCGGAGCTCCGGCAGAGAAATTCATACAGGCCAAAGAAGGCGATATCGAATTCGTTGACGAGCACGTTGTAGGAGTTGCCCAGGGCGTTGATCCCGAGATCATCCAGGGTCTGAGAGACAACTTCAACGGAGAATGTTCAGAGGTCGGAATGTATCTGGCCATGGCGAGAGTCGCACACAGAGAAGGCTATCCTGAGATCGGTCTCTACTGGGAAAAGGCCGCATGGGAGGAAGCAGAGCATGCAGCCAAGTTCGCTGAGCTTCTGGGCGAAGTTGTGACCGACTCCACTAAGAAGAACCTCGAAATGAGAGTAGAGGCTGAAGCAGGCGCATGCGCCGGTAAGAAAGAGCTTGCCGCCAAGGCCAAACAGCAGAATCTGGATGCCATCCACGACACTGTACACGAGATGGCCAAGGACGAAGCAAGACACGGCAGAGCCTTCGCTGGACTTCTCAAGAGATATTTCTAAAATTCTCAATACATTTTTCCGGATAAAAATAAGACCTGATCTGAACCGACCCTCCAAGTTAGACGAAAATATCTAACAGATGAGAGGTCGGTTCAATCTCTCAGGCCTTATTTTTTATCCTCATATTCCGTATCGACTACAGCTCTGCCAAGAACTTTTTAAAACTCTCCCAGAATCTCTGCGTTGACGATATAGAGAAGTATTCTCCAGGAGCGTGAAGATTTCTTACATCAGGCCCCATTGATATCATATCAAGCTTTCTGTCGATATTCTTCGCAAACTCGCTCGTCTCTACTCCGGCGTGAAGTATCATGATGGAAGCCTTCTTCCCGAACATATCTTCGTAGACTCTCTCATAAATGGATTTGAGCTCTGACTGATAATCATACTCCCACGCAGGACAGTTTGACATAACAAAGTATGTGCCCCCCATCATCTCGGTAAGCCTTACGATTTTTTCAAAGCTGAGCTCGTACTGGCTCTCCTTGGAACTTCTCGTCATGATCAGTATGACTGCCTTGTCGCCTTCTATGCTTACGACGCCGAGACTTACGGAGCTTTCCACAAACTGCGGATAATCCATATCCATTCTGATTATCCCTGTTTCAGAGAAATTCATATAGTCCAGTATCTTCATCTTCGATTCTTCATCAAGGATATCTTCCGGAGCCTGCGCGGCTGTGATCCCAAGCTCTATGTCAGGGTCGTTCACTCTGTATTCGTCTCTGAATATATCGCCGTATCTCTTTATGAGATCCATAAGATCGGCTTCTCTGTTTTTGTCTATCCCTATGGTTACCTCTGCGTTTCTCGGGATCGCATTATACTTCAATCCTCCGCTTATATCCGCAAGATCGAATCCCATCTCCCTCTGTACGGCCATGAGCACTCTTACCGCCAGCTTATTGGCATTGGCTCTGCCCCTGTGTATATCCTCTCCCGAGTGTCCGCCCAGAAGTCCTCTGAGGGTTATTTCAAAATACGATTTTTCCCTGTCAGCGGGCTTTTTTGATACAGGCAGCTCCACTCTTACCACCGGGCCTCCCGCGCAGCCAACCACAAGCACGCCTTCATCGTCACTGTCAAGATTTATGACACGGCTGCCTTTGAGCACGCTGAAATCAAAATTTTCTACCCCTGACATTCCTCTTTCTTCATCCGACGTGCATACGAACTCTATGGCAGGATGCTTGAGATCAGGATCAGCCATCACTGCAAGACCTATGGCTACTCCGACTCCGTCGTCCGCTCCAAGACTCGTATCCCTGGCTATGATCTTATCCCCTTCAATGTCAAATTTTATAGGGTCTTTGGCAAAATCATGCTCGACGTCTCTGTTTTTCTCACATACCATATCCATATGGGCCTGAAGTATGATGCCGGGATGGTCTTCATATCCCTTTGAGGCAGGCTTTTTCATGAGAACGTTGTAATACTCGTCCTGTGAGCATTCAAATCCATGCTTCGCAGCGAAATCCACCAGATAATCCGATACCTCTTTTTCATTGCCCGATTCTCTTGGAATAAACGTCAGATCCTCAAAATATTTCATTACATCCTTAGGCTCTACATCTGTCAAAATTCTTTCCTTCATGAAATCATCTCCTTAATCTTTGATAAAGATCCCCTTATCAGTATAATACCACGCTGGCGAGAGCAAGCACCACCACGGTAACTATGGCAATAAACACAAGCAGCTTCCATATGAATCTGATCCATGTGCCAAACGACGTCTTTGTCATTGCCAGAACTCCCATGAGCAGTCCGCATGTAGGCGCGATCAGCGCTATCATGGAATTTGCCGACTGGTAGGCTATTATTACGATCTCTCTGCCTACTCCCGCAAAATCAGCCAGCGGTGCCATAATGCTCATGGAGAGCGTGGCAAGGCCGGAGCTTGAAGGGATGAAGAACGAGAGTATAAGGAATACTATATAGTTCACGCCTGCGAACAGTCCCGAAGACATGCTGGAAACCGTCGATTCACAGTAGTGAAGTATGGTGTCGGTTATGCTGGCATCCGACATGATTATGGAAACTCCTCTGGCAACGCCTATTATCATAGCCACGCTGAGCAGATCAGAAGCTCCTTTGATAAAATCGTCTATGAAATTGTCGAGCGGTATCCTGTCTATTATCGCCACAAGCACGCTGGATACCAGGAACACTGCGGAAAGCTCTCCGAACCACCAGCCCATGGTCGGCCATATGGTGATGCCCAGATCCTCCCAGGAAAGAACTCCCCATATCATTACCAGGAACGAAAGCACGAACACTACCAGTATGAGCTTTCTCTTGCCTGTAAGCTCAGGCAGGTTTTCGGAATCAAAATCCCCGCCTTTGAGGAAGAATTCTTTATTCTGTTCTCTCTGCGCGTACACAAGAGATTTCGAAGGATCATTTTTGACCTTCTTGGCATAATGCATAGTGTAGATTATACCCGCAGGAATGTATATACACAGCAATATTATCCTGATCCCAATGCCGTCGCTCATAGGTATACCTGCAAAATTGCTGGCAATGGCTACCGCGAAAGGATTTGCTATGGAAGCCATTACGCCCAAGGCAGCCCCTACTTTTATTACCGACAGGCCCACAAGGGTATCATATCCGGCAACAAGGAACACCGGTATCAATACAAGGAAAAACGGCAGAGTCTCTTCCTCTATTCCGAACATGGCTCCTGCCAGTGAGAATATCAGCATAAGGATAGGAATGAGTATATGCTCTCTTCCCTTGAGCTTTTTCATGGCATGTCCTATTGCTGCGTCAAAGGCTCCCGTACGCATTACTATGGCTATATACCCGCCGATTATGAGACAGTAAAGAATTATATCAACGGAATCCATAAATCCGTTAATAGGTGCCATGATAACATCCCAAAGTCCCTGAGGATTGGACGCTATCTCATGGTATGTCCCCGCTATCGGTTCAAGAGTATCAGCGTCAGGATCCACATAGTTGTAAGCTCCGCCAGGCAGCACCCATGAAAGTATAGCGACAAGAAGAATGATCGCCATTATTATCACATATGAATTCGGCGCTTTCAGCTTGCGCTTCTTTTTCTGTTTCTCCATAAAAAACACCTCCAAATAAATTATGACCAGTATCTCCTGTTCGTTAAATATAAAACGCAACAAGCGTGCCAAGGACTGCATATTCTGTGTTTTAGATGAAAAAAGCCTGATTTATTATTATTTTGCTGTTGTTTTGTTTTAAACACACCTTTTATGCGATTTATTTGCTTAAAATTTTAGACGTTCACTTTAAATTTTTCCTTGTTTTTTATATTAATATACAAAAAAAGAGGCATGATTTGCATTAGCCTCTTTTGTTTAAGTTAATTTTGACTTGTTAATTATATATCAAGTCGTTATTGACTCAATTTATTCTTTTCTTTGTGTGCATGTAAGTTATTTTTGACTTATATTATCACCTACACCTCTGTACACAGCTTATATATGGCTTCAGCATATATATTAGCCGTAAGCTCAAGAGAATCTATATCCATATATTCATCGTTTTGATCCCATATTATCCCTTCTCCCGGATAATGCGCCCCAAATGCCGCAACATTCGGAACGACCTTGGCATAACTGGCGCTGTTGCTGGACACGGGCTCGCTGATATCTCCCGTCACTTCTCTGTATATTTCAAGAAGAGCATTTATGAGAAAATGATTCTTCGGAAAATACGTAGGCTGCCAGTGTGTACATTCCACCTCTTCAAATCCCGCCCTGTCAAACTGTCCCTGTATTGTTTCTATCGCATGTATGTAATTGCACGTCATGGGAAATCTGCAGTCCATACGCATACTGAAACAATCTTTTTCCATGCGGACTATACCAAGATTTACTGTCGTTTTCCCCGAGAACTCATCTTCATAAGCTATCCCAAGGCTTTCTCCGTATATGTCAAAGCCTATTTTCTCACAGAGGAAGTCTATTACCTCTCTGACGTCTCCGCCTCCTATTTCGGCATATCTCAAAAAGTCCAGCATGATCGCGTTGCTGTTTATCCCTTTTTCTATGGACGCGCAGTGTCCTTCTCTCCCGAAGGCTTCGATCAGCACCCCATCTTTGAGCAGCTTGGCGTTAACATCGCTTCTGTTCTCCCGGGAATATTCCGTAACCTTTGTCACTATATCGCTTCGTCTGTCCGTAATGATCTTGGCGCTGCAATATCCCGGTATCAGATTGTCCAGCTTGCCTCCTTTTATATATTCTATATATTCGCCGCCTTCCTGCGCAAGAGGCTTTCTGTATTCCATCATCACGAGACCCTTCTCCGCATATGTCACCGGGAAATGCCCGTCAAGGGTTATTCCCGCAATAGGAGGCGCTTCGCTCTTAAGATAGCTTTTCATGTCTGTATAATATCGCCTTTCGTCCGTGCCTATTATTAACCTGACTTTTCTTTTTATAGGCCCCACAGCGTCCTTTATGGCCTTCATCGCAAAAAGCGCCGCCACAAGCGCGCCTTTGTCTACAGCGCAGCAGCCGTAAATCCTGTTTTTTTCAACTATGCCTCCATACGGATCGTATTTCCAGTCCTCGGCATTTTCGTCATGGACGTCCACATGTCCGAATACGCCTATATATATGTCTCCCTCTCCGTATTCGGCGTATCCGCAGTACCCATCGATCTTTTTTACAGCAAAACCCATTTTTTCAGCCAGATCCAGCACGTAATTCAAAGCATTGTCCATTTCTTTTCCGAAAGGCATGTCCAAAGGTCCCTTTTTCTGTACGCTTTTGATCCTGATCAATTCTATGGCAGATGCGACCATGTCATCTTTCATTGAACTTATCTGTTTACTAAAATCCATGGCTTTTCCTTTTACTATTATTTTACACATTACCGCTGATTACATGATATAATATTTGTAAATCAATGTCACTATTTTTTATTTATCTTTTAACAGGACTTATGAATACAAACGAAGAACTTTTAAATATAGCGATTGACAACTCGGGTTCGATAATCTGCGTCACAGATCTTACAGGAACCGTACTTTACTGCAACAGACCTTTTCTTACTCATTTTTCGCTTTCCGACGATATAATCGGAAAGGATCTCCGGCATCTGCCATCGGATTACAGAAAATTTTCACAGATACAGGAATGCATACGCGACAGAAAAAAACTCGTCCGAAAAAAGTATATAAACGGCGGACACCACATCAAGATCACAACAGCGCCTGTTTTTCTCAATGATCCCGACAAGAGCGTCTATGTTGTCGAGTCATTCACTCTGATAGAAGACGATCCCGAAAAAAGCCGTTCCGACGCTTCATCCAACTTCGATGATATCGTTCTGGGCGATGAGGCTATGCTGGAAATAACCCAGACCATATCGAGGATAGCATACTTTGATTCCACGGTACTCATACAGGGCGAATCCGGCACAGGAAAAACCGTTCTCGCCAGATACATACACGACAACAGCAGCAGGGCAGACAAGCCTTTCGTCACCATAAACTGCGGTTCAATACCTGAAAGCCTCATAGAATCAGAGCTTTTCGGCTATACATCGGGCGCTTTTACCAGCGCCAACCGAAAGGGTAAGACAGGGCAGGTGGAGCTGGCCAACGGAGGCACGCTTTTTCTCGATGAAATAGGGCTCCTTCCTTTTGATCTGCAGGCTAAATTCCTCCAGCTCATACAGGAAAAGACCTACACTCCCGTAGGCGCTCTTAAAAGCAAGAGCGTAGATGTTAGGATAATATCAGCGACAAATCTGGATCTCAAGGAACAGATAAAAGAAAAGAAGTTTCGCGAAGACCTCTATTACAGACTCAGGGTAATAGAGCTTTTCATCCCGCCTCTGAGAGAAAGAACCGGCGCCGTGGAGCTTCTGACCGGTTTCTTTTTGGAAAAATACAATTCAAAATTCGGCACAGCAAAGATAATAACCCCTCAGGCGCTCAGCATACTGAAGCAGTACAGCTGGCCGGGCAATATAAGGGAGCTCCAGTACCTGATAGAACGGCTCATCATAACGTCCAGCGGAGATGCGATAACATCAGACGATATACCTCCGCTTCACGACTCCGAAAATCCCGATTCCGATCCGGTGAACGCTGCCGCTTCAGGATATACGGCAGACTTTGATGCAGCGGTCTCCGAATTGGAAAAAGACATGCTTTTAAGAGCCTTCCGATCTCACAAAAGCTCATATAAAGTAGCTGAGGCTCTGGGCATCTCCCAGTCAAAAGCCTCACGCCTCCTTCGAAAATACAGCATTTCCTAGACCGTTCCCATTGTTATGCTCACATGTACCCATAAGCGGCATCAGAGTACCTTGCTCAGAAAGCTCTTTGTCCTCTCGTTCTGAGGATTTCCGAAAAGCTCATCAGGGCTGCCCTGCTCCATTATTATGCCCTGATCCATAAAGAGCACTCTGTCAGCCACTTCTCTCGCAAATCCCATCTCATGGGTAACTATGACCATCGTCATACCCTTTTCCGCCAGGTCCTTCATTACTGCCAGCACCTCTCCAACCATCTCCGGATCGAGGGCTGATGTAGGCTCGTCAAAAAGCATTACCTCCGGATCCATGGCAAGGGCTCTTGCTATGGCCACTCTCTGCTTCTGTCCTCCCGAAAGAGACGACGGATACGCAGCAGCCTTGTCGTCAAGTCCCACTGTTTTCAGAAGTTCCATGGCCTTTGCCTCCGCCTCTTCGACGGGCAGATTCTTTACCTTTAAAGGTGCCAGCGTTATATTCTGAAGAACTGTCATGTGAGGAAAAAGGTTGAAGCTCTGGAATACCATCCCCAGTCTTTCTCTTATCTCATCTATGTTTATACCTTCTTCGTTTATCTTCTGGCCGTCAAGATAAACGTCTCCTCCTGTAGGTTCCTCAAGAAGGTTAAGGCATCTGAGGAACGTGCTTTTTCCCGATCCCGATGGACCTATGACGCAGACGACTTCCTCATCCTCTATCTTTTCGTTGATATTTCGCAGCACCTCAAGATCACCAAAGGATTTTGACAGGTTCCTAACTTCTATCACTTTGAGCCAGCCTCCTCTCTATGTACGCAACAAGCCTTGACAGCGTAAGGGTCATTATAAGGTATACTATGGCAACACCTATATAAGCCGGAAACGACTGGAATGACTGTGAGGCCCAGAGGGTACCTCTTCTTGTGACCTCCACTATTCCCGCCACGGAAAGTATTGACGTCTCCTTTATGAGGGTTACGAACTCGTTTCCCAGCGCAGGAACTATTATCTTAAACGCCTGAGGCACTATTATATATCTCATAGTCTGCTTGTTGGTAAGTCCCAGTGACCTGGCCGCCTCCGTCTGTCCCACATCGACCGCCTGAAGACCGCTCCTTATTACCTCGGCCATATACGCGGAGCTGTTTATGCCGCAGGCTATGAACCCTACTATTATCATATCAGACCAGTTGAACTGTACGCCCGATACGGCTCTTATAAGCTGCGGAACGCCGTAAGCAAGTATCAGCACCTGCACCAAAAGCGGAGTTCCTCTTAAAACATCAACATATACGTTTCCTATCCATCTGACGATCGTGATCTTTGACCGTTTTGCCATGGCTGCGCAAAGTCCGATCACCAGACCCGCGATTATGGCTACAAGGGATATGAGCAACGTTACCGGCACTCCACGCGCCGCTACGACAACCCCCTCTAAATACGCTTCCACGTCAGTTCCTCCTTTAACAGCAATGTACCTTTGACCGGAAAAGGCCAAAGGTACACATATACTATCCGGTATTCCGGTTACTGATTAAACCACTTGTCTATAAGCTCGTCAAAAGTACCGTCTTCCTGTATGTTCTTAAGCCCGGCGTTTATCTTCTCAAGAAGCTCTTCATTGCCCTTTGCTACGGCAAATCCGTAATTCTCTGCGTTGAGAGGGTCTCCTACCATCTTTATCTTGCCGGGCTGCTTGTTCATGTAAGCTTCAGTTACAGGTTTGTCATTGATAACTGCCGATACGTCTCCGTTTATAAGCTGCATCATGCATGTATCAAGTCCGTCCAGTATAACAGCTTCGCCGATCTGTCCCTGATCAGCCAGCTCCTGAACCTTGCTCGCTCCCGTTGTTCCGGTCTGCGCCGCAACCTTCATGTCAGGAGTAAGGTCGTCCACACTCTGGATATCCTCGTTCTCTTCGGTTACGGCTACCATGAGCTTTGATTCATAGTAGGCATCACTGAAATCCACCTGCTCCTGTCTCTCTTTATCGTCTTTGTTCATACCGGCAGCAACTATGTCGATATTCCCCGACTGGAGCGCCGGAATAAGGCCGTCAAAGCTGAGGTTCTCAAACTCTACCTCAAATCCCTGGTCCTCGCCGATAGCCGTGATGAGATCCATATCAAGACCCACTATATTCTGATCCTCATCCGTCGTGTCAAACGGAGGGAATGTAGGCTCTGTTCCCACCTTGTATACGACAGCTTCGCCTTCTGCAGACTCTTCTTCTCCGCCGCATGCTCCGAGAGACAGCACAAGTACCATCGCCAGGAGCAGGGCAATCACCGTTTTTTTCATAAAAAAATCCTCCTAGGTAAACTAATATATTTATGATTTATAATTATACACATTTTTTAAATATTACTCAACCTCTGGAGCAAAAAAAGTCGTTTACATATACTTTCTTTGCTTCCAATGAAAAACGCCCCCAGGGCGTTTTTATTGGTGCGCCTGGAGGGACTGACCGCATGCTTCGCTTCGCTCCCATGCTTTTTCCTCGACTCGCTTCCGCTCCCTTCGGACCGCTCACTGCTCAAGGCTCCACCGGAGCCTTTCACTTCGTTCGCGCCCTCCCGGGTTCAAGTCCCTCTCATTTTCTTTGCTTCCAATGAAAAACGCCCCCCAGGGCGTTTTTATTGGTGCGCCTGGAGGGACTTGAACCCCCACGGTCTCCCACTAGAACCTAAATCTAGCGTGTCTGCCAATTCCACCACAGGCGCGCATAATCAGTTTTCAACAATTTAATCTGCCGTAGCCGTTCAAAAGCTCCGGCAAAAGCAGTACATCTGATTATACTACATATGTTTTTCTTTAACAAGAGATATAGCTGCAAAATTCCGGTATATGCCAGGCCTGATCCAAAGTTTTTACCAAACACCGAAGCCTCTTTTCGCAGATTCACAAATATACTTCCGGTTTTTGCTTTTTTCTTTAATATACGGCAGTTTCCCAGTGAAGGGGTGCCGCATCCTGATATTTTATACGAGATCCGGCAGTTTTAATTCTATCCTTTTCCGAATTCCTGTATCCTCGTAAAAAAGCGGCAATCCAAGCTTATGATATTGCCATTTACGACGATATAGCGATGTCCCGACCCTTTCAAACCGTGCCGGGTTGCCGTAAAATTCTATAAAAACGAAAATCCGGCAACGTACCAATCTGAAACTTCCTTATTTTTTCTTAAGTGCAGAAATTCGGAAGTGGTCCTCTAATTTTTTGCCGATTTACATCTTTGAAGCTTAAATTCGGAACATCCAATAATCTCAGGGCGCAGGAATGGATCAGATATAAAAAATTTGGAATACGTGATATAATCTTATTATCATGACACCATAAAATGAAAGGATGTGAGATCCATGACAGAAAAAGAAAAAATGCTGAGCGGACAAAACTACAATCCACGCTCACCGCAGCTGCTCAAAAGAAGATATGAAGCCAGAGCTCTGATCGACCTCTTCAACAGCACGCCATCCGATGCCGGTGAGGAAAGACAGAATATACTCAACGATCTGCTCGGTTCAATAGGAGACGGGGTATGGCTGGAAAAGCCGTTTCGCTGCAACTACGGAGAAAACATAACAATAGGCGACAACACTTTCATCAACTGCGACTGCTATTTCTCAGACGATAATCTCATAAAGATAGGAAAAAACGTTATGATAGCACCGCGCGTCCAGCTGTACGGAACGCTGCATCCTGTTCCTGCTTCCGAAAGGATCCTGGATATACCTGCAAGCCAGCACCCTGACCATCTTCCTTACCGCGTATCGTCGAAGCCTATAATTATAGAAGACGAATGCTGGCTAGGAGGCGGCTGCATAGTCCTGCCGGGAGTCACAATAGGAAAGGGCTCTGTGATCGGCGCGGGCAGCATAGTAACAAAGGATATCCCTCCTCATTCCGTAGCTGTAGGCAATCCGTGCCGCGTCATCAGGACCATAGATGAGGATCTGTAATACACCTGCACCCGAAACAGTATCGTGTTCATATATTTCCTTCTGCACCTAATTGGCGCATATAAATCGGCAAAACAGGGTATGAGCAAAATGAGAGCAATGGAAAACTCTTATCAAAAAAATTTTTAGTCAGGTTCAAACCGTTAGAATTCCAACACTTCCAAAGAACGAACAAACCTCGCGGCACATTACCGCGAGGTTGACATAATGGTGATCCTACCGGGAATCGAACCCGGGTTACCGCCGTGAAAGGATTGACATTTCATCAGTGTTTTCAACATATACGCAAAATGTTTCCGCCGCTGTTTCCAATATTAAGCGCTATTTATGCGAGATTTTCAATTTGCTTTTAAATATACCCATCCTTACCGACGTAATATGGATTCCATTTTGTTCGTTCTTTTACGACAGGTAAATCTAAACATCTTTCGTAGATTTCTGTGCCCGTCCCGTTTCCACCGAGACCATGATATCCGTTATATATTTCTGTAAGACTTTCCATTTCTTCGAACGTAATTTCGTTGGTCAGGATATAGAATTTACCATACCTAAAAAGCTTGTCGTGGCTATCGGCTTTGACCGCTACAAACAAGCCCCGTAGTCTACGAGCGAGCCACAGTATTATCCCAGCGGCTCCGCTCGTTATAGCCGTACATATTATTTCTATTATGTTCGATTGAATTAAATCAAACATGCCTTCCTCCTACCCCACATATACATCTCCGTCCTCTATCGCACATATCCAGCCGCTAGGTATCTGCATCCAAGTGTCACCGCCCACCGTTTTTACCGCTTTGCAGGTGACGTCTGTGCCCTTCTTTAACACTGCCATCGTTTTATTCTTCGCGTGCTTCTGGCCGTCCTTTGTGAGCTCGGATTTTTTCTTTTGGGCATAGCTCGTTCCGGCACCCTTGCGCACTTTAAGGCCAGCGCCGGCCACAATGGTATATGTCTGGCCTACAGTGTATGATGTGCCGGAAATCATCCTAAAAGATAACCCTGCCTTATTTTTAACGGTGGTGAAATCTGCGTCCACAAAGAACACATCTTCAGGCTTGCAGGATCCTCCGGTGGTATTTATCACCCACGCGCTCTTATTGTTTTCTCGCCAACCGTTGCCGGATACTTTCCCTCTCCCAGCCGATATATGAAAATGATTACCCGTGGCATTGCCATCCGTGCCTTCCAGGAACATCGCCTGACCCCGACCGAACGTCTGACCCACTTTGATATTTTTAAGTGTGTCATCGTTAGGATGAATAACCATAACCGTTACGTAGTCTGTAAACTTCGGAGTCTGCACCTTTTCCAGGGACTGCAGCCATATAGTATTGGTGCCGCTTGACCCCACTCCGTATACGCGCTTTATTATGCAGTCGAATGGCGCATAAAAATAACTGCGCCCTGTAGATCCGCAGTTTTCGTCTATAGGATAATCTCTAGGACTTCCGTTGTAATTCTTGGCATGGCTGTAACTTCCTGTGTAACCTTGAGTTATACTAAGCACCTTGCTTGGATATCTACATTTTACTGCCATATTGACCTCCTTAACTCAGCTCTGTTTCCGGTGCCGGATCGGCTCCGTCCATTTTTGACTCTTCCTTTATCGCCTGCTTCCGCAGATCCTCAATAGCGTTTTCTCCGTAATCCTTAAAAAACTGTTTTACGAATGGCAGATTAAGTATAGCCGTTATTCCCGCGGCTATGCCTGACAACATCACCGTTATCACTGCTGTCTGCCATCCTGTGAACCCTGTTTCTGCCATTGTGGCTATGCCCGTAGCCGCTGAGGCCACAAATGCCGCCGCAAATGTCTTGACTGTTCTTATCAACATACTTTTCATTTGCCGTCTCCTTCCTTAAGTACTTTGTCATGACGAGGATATTCATAATATATCTCGTTGCCGTTTCCGGGGAGTATGATGGTTCCTGCTTTGAGCACCATATCGTCTAGGATCAAATCCTCATGGGTCTGTATCACATCCGCTATATTGCTTACTTCAATTTCAGCTGCTCCCGCTGAATAGATATATATCGTATAGTCCACGGGAGGAGGATTCTTTGGTCGGGCTCCGGCAAACAAGATCACCGTACAGATCACGATCGCGACCGATACGGTGATTATGGCTATTATATATTTTTTCATGCAATGTACTCCTCCCAGCCTGCCGGATATGCGCTCGGCTCCCAGACGTTATTATCTATCGTAGACCTGTAGACCTTGCCGCCTTCTGTACAGCATTCATCCAACATATACATGCCGCTTGTCCCTTCCGGCGCCACATACGGCTTTGCCTTCGCGGGGTCTTTAGTATGGCACAGACTCCACTGCGCTCTCATGTTGTTTGGATGGTCTTTGTATACCGTAGAATCATATGGCTGCAGCAGCTGCCATACCTGTCCATCATCTCGGACACAGTTTCCGACCTCCCAGTTTAAATACTGGTGCTTGTCCGGATCGAAATCGGGGATATCTTCTTCCCTGTCTATAATCGCTGTGCCGTCCAGTTCCGGGGTTTTCGCCTGGAACGCTTCTGCTACCTGCAGCCCTATATCCTGCATTTTTTCCAATACATATTCCTTAGCCTCCATAGCTGTTCACTCCTTCCCGTATGGCCTCTGCCAGTTCGTCGTATGTAACATATTCGCCCTGCGGCTGCGGCTCAGGCGGTTCCGGCTGCGGCAGTGGATCATAAATGTACTCTCCGTCTATGTATTTATAATTTGATATATCGTTTTCCTCTGCTGTTTCGCCAGCCGGCAGGCTGTCCACTATAGGCATACCCTCTGCAGCGTATTCTTCATATGTTGCGGATAAAATTCTGTTATCGTCCGCGCGTATATTTAATGCATATCTTATTTCTTCGTCCATTTGTACCTCCTAAAATTTTAAGCCGTATATGACTTGCGGGATTGCGAAGCCATTCTGTACACTAGCGTTCTGGTTTACAGTGGCGTGTGCATAACAGTCCCCGAAAATAATATTCGCTGCGGTGACCTCTACGGTGCGGGAGCGCACGTATATATATGCCGACGCCTGCAGATTGCTATATGTTATTATGTAGGCCGATTTGTTTTTTAAAAAAATCTGATAACTCGTCGTTTCCGGTATGTTTGTCGAATTGCCAAACTGGGCCATTACCGCATCATGGTCTGCCAGGGTTGCGAGGGCGATCGTCTGGTCAGCAAAACTGCTGGCTGGGCTGGCATTCTCCCAGATAATCTCTTTATGTGCCATTTTAAATAGGGCTTGAAGGGCATTATCCAATATACTCATGCCAACACCTCCCTTCCGAAAGATGAGGCGAGTATTTTTAATTTATGGAGTACCCCCCCCAGTAGCTTTATAGCGTATATTTCCTGCGGAATAGCATATCCGTTATCTTGCTGCGGCGCTCCCGATGTCTTAAGGTACCCGCTGCTAAAGCTTATTCCCGCGCTGTTTACAGATATCTCCCTATGTACGGTCCCCTGCGTGGATGAATTATTAAAATTTATCGGCGCTGTTAAAACGCCCTGTTCTCCGGTTTGGACAATTTCCTCTAGCAAATATCCGTAATTCGGGCTACTCGGTATACCGATAGAAAACTTTGTTAAAATAAAATCCGCATCGTTTTGGCTTGGTAATGTTTGTGCGCGAAAATCGCTGTTTGGACTGGCGTTTTTCCAAAGTTTTTTAACTTCCACACCCAGCTTGAATAGGGTCTGCAACGCATTATCTAATACGCTCATTTTTCCTCCTTTCTACTCTATGGGATATCCTGCATCCTCGAACATCTGTATTGTCTCCGCAGATATATCCACTCCTAAATTTACGCGGGCTTGGGCGGCTGTCGTCGCACCGGTGCCGCCATTGGCTACGGGCACCACCTCGCTGTTTATAGCGTTCGCTAAATCGTCGCTGGTGGCGTTTGCCGGTACGGTTGCGCCCCGTGCTTTTAACGCAGAAAAAGCGGCGTTGATATTGTCGCTTATCCTGTCTATTTCCGTCTTTATGCTCATAGGCGCCTCCTATATGGCCGCCAATGCCGCCTCTATGCTTCCGTCCAGCGTTACCGTGCCGCCTGTTGTATATCCAGCTGCGACCTGATAGGATGTCGTTGTCAGGCCGTCTATTTCAGCAGATATCGCGCCGTTGTTCGGCATAGTGCCTGTAACCAGTGCACCTTCTGAGTTTACAATGACTTTGTTCGCCAGCACGTCTGCGGCTATGGCTGTAACACTGGAAACATCCTGATATGTATCAGGTATAGCCCCGACAGTCACATCAGACAGACCATAATACCCTTCACTTGGCGTTATGTTCTGCTGGGATTTTGTAGGCGTGACAGTCTTGGACTGCAAATTGTAGTTTCCGCCGCCGGCAACACCGGAAACAGTACCGGACCCGTTGTGATATCCCTTCGGGATCGTGTACGTTTCTCCCTCTTTTACGTCTGCCGACACCGCACCGTTATCCACTATACCGTCGATTTCGGTGGCCAGAGTGTCCAGTTTGTCCGTATTGCCGCCGATTCCCAGTTCTACTGCCTTTGCCCGTATCGTATCCCGGGCAGTCTGGATTCTGGTTATTTCTGTTTGTATACTCATTTCTTACCTCCTATATTGTCTCCAACAGGGCGTTTATGTTGCCCACAATAACGTGCACCCCGGCCGCCGACATAGGCAGCGGACTGTCTTCCATCTCGCTCACAGTCTTTACGCTTACTCTTTGCCCGTCGATTTGTAGGGCGTTACCTAGTGCCATGGCCTGTACTGTCCCAGGCGGTCCCGTCGCCAAAATGGTGTTTGGCGCCTGTACGATATCCACCTTGCCGTTTAGGGCTGCCGTTACGACCTTGTTTTGCACGGGATTTTCGGACGTTTCCGATAGTTCGTCATCGACCTCGCTTGTTTGTTCTACAAATATTTCCTTGCCGTCCGTTAAATCCATCTCCGCACTTATTGTTATATCCTCTATCTTAAGCTCAACCATCGCCTATCACCCCATCTTTCAGTATCCTGCCGATCGGCACGCTCACGATATTACTGGC
>CAWVKQ010000017.1:0-22400 GCA_963929955.1 Bacillota bacterium | reverse complement strand
AAATGGGACAGAGGTTTCAGGAGATTTCTCTGCCGGGGCAGTTCCAATGTTTACGCAGAATGCGTATTGCTTGCCATTTCACACAATATTGAAAAACTGCACAACAAGATCCAGCATGGAAAGACGAGAGAACACCTTCACTGTAAAGATAAAGTAGCATAGAAGGAGCAACATGGATAACCGGGAGCAGGGCCCCTGTATTTGTGCTGCCGTTTTTTATTTTAGAGTTGAAAATCGAAAGCATTTCATAATCTACAAAAGAAAGGAGCTACCGCTCCGGCCAACCTGATCGGTCAACTGTGCGACAGCCCCTTATCGTTACATGTATCGTTGAGGATGGATTACAATCTCATTCCGCCGTCTACCTGTATTACTGTTCCCGTAATATAGCTTGAAAGGTCAGAAGCTAAAAACAGTGCGGCATTGGCTATTTCAACAGGCTGCGCAAGTCTTCCCAGCATGGTCTGGGAAGCGAATTTTTCAAGCAGTTCATCAGGCACGGTACTGATCATATCAGTGAAAGTGTATCCGGGAGCTATGGCGTTCACTCTGACATTACCGTTATTGTAAGCGAACTCCCTTGCCCAGCATTTCGTCAGGCCTATGACGCCTGCCTTTGATGCTGCGTAGTTGCTCTGCCCCGTATTGCCGTAAACTCCCACGACAGAGGAGATATTTATGATGCTTCCCGCTCCGTTTTTCTGCATATAAGGGCCGAAAAGCTTCCCCATATTCCATGTTCCCTTGAGATTGACCGATATAACCTCATCAAACTGCGCTTCAGTCATCTTTCTCGTCATGGCATCCCGCGTTATTCCGGCGCAGTTTACCAGTATATCTATACTTTGATGAGCATCTGTGATTCTCTCGAAAGCTGCCGCGCATTCAGCTGTTTTTGAAACATCAGCTTCCACAGCCTCTATTCCGGGTACGGATTCTTTTCCGTATCTGAGGTCAATTCCTATGACCTGAGCGCCTTTTTCGGCAAAGACTCTTGCCGTCTCCAGGCCGATACCCGAGCCTGCGCCGGTGATCACTGCAGTCTTGTTACTTAACATAGCTGATTACCTTCCTAAGCATTTTTCTTTTTATGTCCCGGGATAAGTCTTTCATAGCTTTTGCCAAAGTCTGTTATCACGTATTCCACCTTAAGATCCCCGTTCTCGTCATACCACACCTTGCTGGCCTCCATGGTATTGACTCCTGTATTGAGACGTACGAGTTTTTCCATAAAGTGATAATTGGCAAATCTCTCGCCTTTATACTCCGGCCCGAGCTTTTCAACCAGCTCGTCGATCGTAAACGGCGCGTCCTTTTCTATGGCGTATTCCAGAATCCTTACTTTCAATGGCAGTTTTGTCATCTTCATCACCTACATCTTTCTTAAATTAAACAGCTCAGACGGTTTGCAGTTTACAACAATAACACCAAGAACAACCACAAACGCTCCTATAACGCCCAGCGTAGTAACCTGATAATCCAGGAGGCCTATCTTTGTAAATATTATACCGATAGGTATGCTCCATATAGGAGTCGTATAGATGATTACGTTTCCTCTTACAGCTCCGCAGTAATTGAAGCATGTGTATCCCAGTCCGTACTGGAATGACATGGCGATTCCTGTCAGAAGCAGGAAGAGCATTACTGCAGGTGTGTGGAACACAAAGCTCAGCGCCTGACCGAATATATCGAGATTTCCTGTTATAGCCGCGAATATCAGTGCGATACTGAACTCAAGAACTGCTCCGCCTGTAGCTCTGTACATGGCGCACAGCTCAAGAGTATCCGAAACATCCATAGCGTGAGTGCTTATTATAGCCTCTACCGCAAATCCTACGGCTGCTGCCAGGGCCAGCATTATTCCCAGATAAAATGCTCCTGACTCAATAGCCTCAGGCTTTGACCAGCTTGCTACCGCACACCCTGCAAGTACAAGGATAACTCCCAGAAACATCCTGGCGTTTGTATTCTCCTTAAGGAAGATCCTTCCACCTATAGCTATAAGTACTACTGTCAGCGTGAGTATGATATTCGTATAAGTGGAACCGGCATATGTAACTGCTGATACTGTGCATGCCGTAGCAACAGGCCCGGCTACAAGCGCTGATACCAGCACAATTCTAGAAGACTTAACATTCCACAGCCTTCCGTATTCTCTAAAAGGGATACCATTTCGTACTTTTGAAAAAATTGCTATTATAATTCCGCATGTACACTCACAAAGTGAGAGAAGCATAAGGCACAGCATAAAGTTTGTCGCAGGGCCTGTATCATATTCGCTGTACACTATATTCTGGGCCGTAGCGTTAAAGTTCTGGAAAGTTACAAGGGTAATCGCCGCAATAAAGGCCATCCCTATACCCATCATGGCAAATTTGATCTTTCGATCAGCATACTTCTGTTGGGCTGTTAAGTTGTTTTTCTCCATAGTTTTTTCCTCCGTTAAATAGTGCTAAGATTTTCTCTCTCTATCCTTTCTACCACCGTATGAACTGCAGAAAGCGATCCTATCAGGGCTATGATCGTAAGATGCTGAGGGCATGAGCCTGTCACCTCTACGGCTGTTACATCCGCTGTTTTTTCGGCATCGTCCGCAATTGCTATTATCTTCGATACCCTGCCCTGAATCAAAGCTATGGATTCTATACTTTCAGTGTTTAGTTTTTCTCTTATCTCTCTGTCTGCTATTCTCCTCGCCAGAATTTTCAGAGTCCCCTTGGTTGGATTATTGATAATCTCGCAGTTAATCATTCTCCCTCCTGATTCTCCTCAGGGTATCCGAGGTATCTCTCCAGCTTTTTCTCAGGATCGGGACTGTAAAATATATTTTCAACACCTGCATTCCGCAGGACTATCTCAGCTTTTTCACAGTCCTCCTCTGTAGCTATATCCACTTTTGTTATCACACCTATTACATCTTTACAGAACATGTCAGCCTGATGCGGCGAAAAATAGCTTTCACCGCATGTGGCATCAGCGACCAGAGCTACAACGTCCGCCTCTGCCGCGGTAACCACAAGCGCGTTTATATATTGTTTGTTTTCCAGATATTCTCCGGGAGTATCTATGGAAAAATCTATAACTTCCACCGCCTGTGTTTTCTTATATCTGCGTTCCTGCTTTGCAAGTCTCTGACACAGAGTTGTCTTCCCGCAGCCGATCATTCCTATAAACATTACCGACCTTTTTTTCCCTGTCATGTCTCCGTGATCTCCGTTGGCGTAAACTTCAATTTGTTTTCCAGAACATTTATTATTGCTTCAAGGGCAGCTCTGACGCTTACAACATCTCCGCTGAACATAAGGGATCCGGAAAACCTGTCTACGAATATAAGAGATACGCTGGCAGTCTTTGTCGCTACATCAGCAGCTATTATGGCTCCCTCACTGGGTGTTATTGTGAGTATACCTATTGCACCCTCAGCTTCTTTCAGTACGCCCAGCTTTGAATAGAGCTCTGAATCCGGTCTTGCCACGACATGAGCAAGAGTAACCTGCTTTCCCGGAACGAATTCCTGTATTATCCTCTGTTTATTCTCAAAATCCATTGCTTTCCTTACCTTTTAATATAAATGCTTCATAAGCTCCGAAGCCGGACTGGCTATGGCCACAGCGTTTATAATAGAGCCCTGAAGCTCTTCCTCACCGGAAACCGCCCTCAAAGCGGATTTCAAAGCCCCTATATCTCCCGATATAACAACGAATGATTTGCCTCCGATGCCTGTTCCTATCCTCAGGTTCATAATGGAGACCGCTGCCGATTTTACAGCTGTATCAGCCGCTTTGACTGCCGCGGCAACGCTGAAAAACTCCATGACCCCTACCGCTTCTCCGCTTTTTGGCTCGGATACTGAATTGATACCCTTTATTACATCGGGATGCACGTTTGGTATTACCGTACTGTCAATACAATAATGTTTTGAAGCCTCCACTCCTGTCTTCATTGATGTATTTACAGACTCCACCTCACCTTTAAAGAGTATATAAAATTTACCGGGGCAGCCCTCGCGGGCAAATATCAGCTCTGTTTCCGCAGCCTTCAGGATTTTATCGGTTACCTCTATTCCCTGGGCAATGCTGCTTAACTCCAAAAAACCTATTGTATACATACCTTCATCCTCCAATTACAATCGCTTCGTTTACATCCAGGATCGTCCCATCGATGCTGGCATGTATATTTGAGCCAAGCGCGTTCTCCGGCTTTGCGGCTATAAGATCGCCCCTGCTCACCTTATCTCCGACCGCCACGATCGGGATTGATCCGGCTCCGACTCCCTGCTTAAGACTTATGGATACTTTCGCCGGCTTTGCCTCTGCTATTTCTGTTATTTTTTCGTCATAGTAATCGCCGACACCTATTCTGACAGCCAGCCTTTTTGACGGAATCTTATGCCATTCTCTCTCACCGGAAACCCCGCGGCTTTCTGTTTTTCCTGCCCTTATTCCGTGAGCTGACAGCTGTTCCTTGATATACTTATTGACAATATTGGGCTTCAGACCCATCGGACATGCATATGAACCGCATACACCGCACTGAGAGCACAGCAGAGCGCTCATAAGAGTTTCTCTGTGCTGCGTCATATCAACGTTTTCGCCAAGAGCGAGGAGCCTCATGATTCTATGGGGCTCAAGAGGATGTCCCAAAAGATTTCTCGGGCACATCATTGTACAGTAGCTGCATTGTATGCAGTATTTGGAAGCCTGCTTTCTGTAACTTTCCATTTGCTTCGCCTCTAAGGCCTGACAACTGTCCTTCTTCAAAACAAGTATTCCTGATGTGGTCTTTGTTATGTAATCCTCAGCGCCGTCAGTGATTCCCAGCGGCTTTCCCATCATTGGCCCGCCGTTTATGAGAAACGCTCCCTCTTCCTTCATCCCGCCTGCAAGCCTTATGCACTCGGATACAGATGTTCCTATCGGCGCCTTTACTATTATGGGATGTTCGACTTCTCCGGCTACTGTAAGATACTTTTCCGTTACAGGGACTCCTTTAAGCGCTTCGTAAACCGCTAACACTGTGCCCACATTGTCCACAACACATCCCACGTCTATCGGTATGCCTCCGGGAGGTACCGCTCTTCCCGTAAGTTCATATACCACCACATGCTCGTCTCCCGCGGGATATGAATTGCTGACGCCCTTTATTTTTATATTGCCTGATGCTCTTAACGCTGCGCGCTTAAGGGCTTCTGCTTCCTCTTCATAATGCTCTTTTATGCCTATTATTATTTCATCCGCGCCAATGCTCTCTCCCATACAGGATGCCGCGGATACGATGGCATCGGCTTTGTTTATCATCAGATATCGATCTGTTCTGAGCATCGGTTCACACTCCATACCGTTTATCAGAAGATAATCGGCATTTGTATCGAGTTTTACATCCGTAGGAAAGCCTGCGCCTCCGCATCCTATCACACCGGCGTTTCTTACCATTTCAACTAAAGACATATTCTTTCACCCTGTTCCCGCAATTTTATTCTTCCATTTCCATCGCATCGATTATTCCGACGATAGCGCTGTCTATCGAGCATTCCTTGCCTTTAAAAGCATTCCTGGCTGAACTGCCTGTTATTACCAGGATCTTCTCGCCTATGCCGGCTCCAACAAGATCGCCGGCAACGAAGCAATCCCGATCACCTGAGGAACTTTCTGACGGCTTTACTATCATAAGTTTTACACCCTCAAGCGACGGCTCTTTTTTTGTGGCCCAAACATGTCCTACTACAGTGCATATCTTCAAAGAGAAACATCTCCTTTCTCAGCAGCAACAATGACTCCGCGTGTTCCGTCAATGCATGCCGCTGCGTTTGATTCGTCAACATCGATATGCATACATGCGTGCATGCCTTCTGCTACTCGTATACGGGCATCCGATATGGTTACAGGCCTTTCGCTTTTTATGAGAACATCTACGGAATCTCCGTCTTTTACCCCGTATTCCTTTGCCTCTTCCCCGTTCATATGTACATGAGCTTTTGCTATTATAACGCTGCCTTCAGCCCGTATACTTCCCTTGTCTCCTATGATTACCACATCTCCGGCTCCATCCAGGTCTCCCGAAAGCCTCACCGGTGGATCGATCCCTAATGCTCTGGCATCGCTTCTTGATATCTCCACCTGAACGGCGCTTCTCTCAGGCCCCAGTACAGCTACATTATGAAAGCTCCCTTTCTTTGTCACTATGGATACTCTCTGTTCTGAAAGAAAACCCGGAAGCGACAAAGGCCGCTTTTCAGTAAGGCTCACTCCTTCTCCAAAGAGCTCTTCTACGGCCTCCTCTGTAAGATGAACATGCCTTGCGGATGTTTCAACAGGAAAACTCATTTCCGTATCTGACGGTTGAAGAGTCTCCATGACCTGTGAAACTATATTTCTGATCGCCTCTTCTTTCATATTGCCTGTCACCCCTCTACCTGATATTCAGATCGCCTGCTAAAACGCATTTTCTCTTTCTCGTAAATGTTGTAGGTGTTGTCACGCCTTCACCTGTAGGCCCGGCAATTGTAAGCGCGGCGTTTCCTACGCCTTCCACTCCTACTCCCGCAAAGCAAGGCCCGTTGTTTACAAATATGGTGCACTGCACTCTTCTGGCATATTCAGTAACCACTTTGATATCGTTTGAATGACAAATGGCTGTATGCCTTCTTCCGTGCTCTATATCGCAGGCAACTTCTATGGCCGCTTCCGCATCCGGAACACGTACGACCGGTAATATAGGCATCATCTGCTCATTCATTACCAGCATATGATCTCTGGATGCTTCGAATATCACAGCCTTTACATCACTTCCCAGCTCAACGCCGAACTGCTTCATAATATGGGCGGGACTCTTTCCTATAAATTTCTTGTTTGGGCTGTCCTCTGCCGGCATAAGCACCTTTGTCATCTCATCGATGATTTTCTGATCTTTCAGCAGATACGCATTGTTTTTCTGCATTTCGGCAATAAGCTCATCACATATCGAGTCCACAGCCACAACCGATTTTTCCGCTATGCACGGTATGTTGTAATCGTAGCTGCACCCTCTTATAATATCTCTGGCTGCTTTTGGTATATCGGCTGTAGAATCAACGAGAGCCGGCGGGTTGCCCGCTCCTGCGCCTATTCCTTTTTTCCCTGTGGAAAGTATGGCTTTCACTACTCCCGGTCCGCCTGTCGCGCACAGCATTGTCACCTTCGGATGGTTTAGAAGTTCGTTTGTCTTCTCCATGGAAGGGTTTTTAATGGACACAATTATGTTTTTCGGTCCGCCTGCAAGCTCAATGGCTTCATTTACAAGCTCTACGGCTCTGTTGGAAGTTCTGTGCGCTCCCGGATGAGTTGAGAATACAACCGTATTACCGCCTGCCAGCATGATAATGGAGTTATTTATAACTGTTTCCGGCGGATTCGTGGAAGGTGTTAAAGCCCCGATTACTCCGTATGGAGCATATTCAAAAAGCGCTACTCCGTTGTCATCTGTCTGCATCCTGGGAACTATCTCCTCCACAGACGGCGTCTGATACAAAGCATTCTTGTGCTTTGTGATTTTGTCTTCATATACCCCATAGCCCGTTTCTTCCAGCTCGGATCTTGAAAGCTCCTCAATATGCTTGCCAAGGTGCTCTATTATTTTATCTGTCACTCTCTTTCTCTCAGCCAGAGATGTCCTCTGCCAGATTTTCTGCGCCTGCCAGGCCGCTTCTACGGCTTCATTGACATTCTCAAACAAACATCCTCTGCTGCCTGCGCCTGAGTTCATTGATTCCTGTCTGCCAAGCTCCTGTGAAACCAGCTCCACTATTCTGTTCACTACACTTTCGTTTACTGTCATCTCTCAATTCCTTTCAAGCTTATTCTCCGGCAGCGTCTTCATATCTGCTTATTACAAACAGCAGATCCGATAAACGATTCAAATATACAAGTATCGTTTCATCAAAAGACGCTCTCGTCTTAAGTCTTACAACGTTACGCTCTGCGCGTCTTACAATGGTTCGGGCAAGATGCGTATAGGCGGAGGATTTTGTCTTTCCCTGTACAACAAACTCTCTGCTCTGTTCAAATGACTCCGAAAAAACATCTATAGCCTTTTCCAGAAGCTCCACATCCTCCATCCTTATTTTCTCTTTAAGACGCTTTGCTCCGCGCGGATCCGATGCCAACTGACTGCTGATCACGATCAGCTTCTGCTGACATAACCTGAGCAAATCTGTTACGGCTTTATTATCACTGTAGTTTATTGCAATGCCTATCGCAGCATTGGCTTCATCCACAGTTCCATAGGCCTCTACCTGCAGATCTCCCTTTGAGACCTTTTTCCCGCCGTAGAGAGTCGTCTGCCCTTTATCCCCTGTTTTGGTATATACTTTAACCATATGCACTTCTCCTTGATATACAGATGTGCCATTCCCGCGATCACGGATTTCTGACAAGAGAAATATCGTGGTTTTCCATGTATTTCATTGCATTCGTGGTCACTACGGCATTCTTATCAACCACCACTATTCCTTTGCCGGCCTTCTTTATATCCTCGGTTGATATGACCCGTTTACCGGCCAGCATGTACGGACTGTCATCAAGCTGAGGAAAGACGAGACCCCATCTTTTAAGACGCAGTATCTTCTTAATCACATCTTCCCTGAATTTGCTGCATGCTGCACTCAAGTGCAGATCCTCTGAGAACAGGCATATTTCTTTTCCCTGTCTCAGAGCTTCGTATACCAGCAACTGGAACTCATCGTGAATATCCATATTATCCAGATCCACAAGCTGAGAAACAGTCAGTCCCGCTACGAGGAAGCTGTTATGCATAGATACCAGCTCCCTCATGGCTTCACCCGGCTCAGGCATATCCACAACGCTGTGAAAATCAATTGCATCAAAGCCCTTTGAAACATGTTTATCCTCAAAGCATCCTGTCAGCAGGCAATCCTCTGAATATGAGCTCTTTATATAGTCAGCGACACATTCCGTCATGCCTTCTTTTCTTACGACTATCAACACTCTTTTTTCTCTTGTAAGCATTGCCAGCCTTCTGATGACTTCCTCCGCTAAAGCATCTATTCGCGTCATGGCAACAGCATCCTTTACTTCTTAAGAAGCTCTTCTATACTTTCATGAGGTCTAGGTATCACGTGAGTAGAAACAACTTCTCCAACTGCTTCTGCGGCCACTGTTCCTGCTTCTACGGCAGCCTTTACCGCGCCGACATCGCCTCTCACGGAAACTGTAACCAGCCCGGAGCCTATCTTCTCATATCCTGACAGTTCCACATTTGCGGCCTTTACCATAGCATCCGCTGCTTCGATAGCTCCTACCAATCCTCTCGTTTCAATCATTCCCAGTGAATTATTCATGACTTTCTCCTTTCAAACTTTCATTGCTGTTTATTTTTTCATCATTATAATGAATACAATTTACATGAGGTTCCCCTCTCTTACGCGTGCAAAGCGGATCCATACACAGATTGCACGTTATCTTCTCATCCTCATCCTTCTCATCATCCATTTTGTCTTTCTGCTCATAGCTGACAGACTCATCTTTGCAAAAGACACCCCTTATGCTTTCCGCAGGCCTTGGTATGATCTGACAGGCGCAGACAGCTCCAACTTCATTTCCGGATCTTGCCGCTGCCTCTACCGCTGCTTTTACCGCTCCTACGTCACCCTGAAGCTTAACGACTATCCTACCGCTGCCTCTGGTATTTTCCATTCCTATTATTTCTATATCGGCTGCCTTAGCCGCACTGTCAGCAACAGTCACGGCTGCCGTCAACCCTATTGCTTCTATCAGCCCCAATGCCATGGACAATTTTCTTCACTCCTTCCAAAGATCAACTGTTTTCCCAATCAGCAGGGAAAGTAAAATATACTGCCCTGCATTTTGTCGGTGATGAAAATTTAATCGAAGCTCCCTTTGGTATGAATATTATCTGTCCTGCGGTTCCACTGATTTTTTCTGTTTCTGTTATTACATCAAGCTGTCCCGAAACCACATAATAGAACTCTTCATATCCTGTCAGCTCCCATGGATACGTGCTCTTTTCTATCTCAAGGATGCCGCATCCCATATTAGGGCTTTCCTCAACTGTCACAAGATCCTTAAGCTTTACGTCAGCTTCGATCCCAACATCAAAATGCGGGCATTTCACCTTTGGAGCATCTATGCTTAGAACGCCTTCCCTGCTTGCTGTCTTGGGTATGTCAGTATCCGCTTCACCCTTCGAGTACTCTTCAAGCACCTCTTTTATAACTTTTTTCAGAATATCATTGCTAATTTCCATGCTTACTCCTTATCTGTAAATAGGACGATCCGCCACTTCCTGTACTGCCTGGGCAAAAGCCCTGCATGCGGCCTCACACTGTGACTGAGTCCCTGTAAGAATGGCGCCTCCTGTGTTCGTAACTGTAGGCGGAGCATACAGCGCGGCCATTTGAGCTCCGGAAGCCTTCAGCGCCTCATCTGATCCGTAGATCGACTCAACCGGAGGAGAGGCCAGGTAAGCTATCGAGCTTCCTTTCTCAAGCCCCAGATCTTCGGCAAAATAGCTTCCAATGCTGGCAATGGTATATACAAGATATGAAATGCTGTCATCCTCGTTGCAGCTTACTGCATAGAGCACCCGGCTTTCGCTGAATGTCAGAATAGCGTCAAGTCCGGCACGTACTTCTGAAACGCTCTCTCCGGTTATGATACCGAGACCTTCTCCCTGAAGCTTTGAAGAGGAATTTGCCCCTCCGGCATAGAAGGACTTTGAATACGTTGCTCTTACATTCGCCTTTTTGGTCGCCTCATCCATCCCTATAAATATCAGATCATCGATATCCGCCGTTACGATCCCCGCGCTGGTCTGACTGCTGTCCAGGCCAAGCCCTTCCTTCATTTCCTCCGTCAGCTGGGGGATCAGAAAAGCACTGAGAATTTCGGGATATATCTTATCACCCTTCATTTTTCTCACCTCCTTTCAGGCTTAAACTACCAGTTCGGAGCCGCTTTTCTTCTCTGCCAGTATTCTCTTGATAAGATCTGCGGCATATGCCCCTGCCTCGCTGTAAGGCACGCCGTCATCATTGATATTTGAGATTACCGTTCTGCTGTTTTCCAGAATTCCCGGCTTGGCTCCGTATGTCATGTATACGCTCAGGCTGTTCCAACTCAAAAGTCCCGGCCTCTCTCCGAGAATTACGCAGGCCATCTTTGCCCCCACCTCATTGCATATGTAATCACCTACTCCTACTCTGGTATACTTCACAAACACAGGTGTTCCGTAATTTATTCCGTTCGCCTCCAGGCCCTGTATCAGCGCCGGGTAAAGCTCGGGCAGTCCCTTCTGTATGGCAAGATTGCTCTGTCCTTCTCCTATTACGATCTGTACATCAGGATTCTTTTTAAGCTTGCTTTTTACTACTTCTATATCCTCTTTTCTCACCTTTACCCCAAGATCGGGCCTCATCAGGTATTGCTCCTTGTTTTCAGCTTCGCTCTGTATAATAGGAATATTATTTTCCTCCGCAAAGCTGAGATCTGCTTCTTCCCAAACAGCATCCGAAGCTCCGGCATGGGCAGCCTTTTTTCTGAAGGCCGTCATTGCTTTTTCTCTGTCTCCCACTCTTCCGGTAGCTGTCCTCGCCGGTGTTTTTCTCTTGAGCCTTAAAATCGCTTCTTTATTTTTAGGCGAATCCACCAGGCAAATATCGCTCTCAGGTATAGCTGAAATATCCACAAGATCCTCATCGCTTACCGGTGAAGTGCTCTGGACTCCCGAAACGGAGCTGTTTTCCAACGGGATCTCGTTTTTCAAAGCTTTCATCACTGCTTCTACTATTTTGTTCTCGTCTATATTTATCCCACTCATTTTCTCCTCCTTTTACATAAAAATGGAAGGGTCGCCGGCAATATCGGTAAGGCAGCCGTTTTCATCGAAAATTCCTATCTTCTGGCACCATTCTTCAAATTCACGTACCACTCTGAATCCGCAAAGCTTCCTCAACGTTGCCAGATCCTGGAATGAGGAGTCCATATTATAGTCAACCGCATCGCTTCCGCCGCTTACTCCCATCCAGTAATTCGTCCCTGCCAGAGTGGATACCATGAGCGCAACATCGTTATCATCGTAATCTGCCTTTACATGGCTTGAAAACGCCATATCGGTTCCTATCGGAAGGCCGCTGAGCTTACCCATAAAATGATCTTCAAGCTGAGATCTTATACACTGTTTCGCATCGTACTGAACCTCCGGCCCAACAAATCCCGTAACATCGTTTACAATAAACGGATTGAAGTGCTTCCCAAATCCGTATGTCCTTGCTTCCAGCGTTGCCATATCTGCGCCGTAATGCTGATTATTTACGGTTTCAGGTCCCTGTCCGGTTTCAAAGTACAATACGTTCGGCCCTGTTGCCGTTCCATGCTTTTTCAGAACCTGCTGAGCTTCTTCCAAAAGCTCTATGGTTATCCCGAATCCTCTGTTAGCCTTTTCACTGCCTGCTATGCTGGCAAATATAAGATCTGTTTTGCCTCCCTGTCTTATTGCCTCAAGCATGGTGGTAGCATGTATCAGATAGCTGATCTGCGTAGGGACTCCGTATTTTTCCTTCACCTCGTTCAGCATATCCAGTACCCTCAGTGTATTTTCGACAGACCCTGTCGCCGGATTGATCCCTATGAGCGCATCTCCGACACCGTAGCTCAGACCTTCGAGCACACACATTCTGATCCCATCGGGATCATCGCTCGGATGATTTGGCTGCAGACGGCTTGCAAGGATGCCTCTCTTTCCCATCGTGGTATTACATGTGGTTTCATTCCTTATCCTGCGTCCGGCATAAGCAAGATCAAGGTTTCCCATTATTTTACAAACTGCGGAAATAGTTTCTGCAGTAAGTCCCCGCGATACGCGTTTTATATCTCTTTCAGAGTTCTTATCGCTGAGAATAAATTCACGAAGCTCTTCAATTGTCCAGTTTTTGATCTCTTCGTATATGTTTTCATTGAGATCATCCTGAATAATTCTCGTCACAAAATCCTCTTCATATGGGATTATCGGGTTGTTGCGAAAATCGGATATCTGCATATTGCTTATCACTATCTGTGCAGCGATCCTCTCCTGTTCGCTTTCTGCCGCTATCCCGATCAGCTCATCTCCCGATTTCCTGGAGCTTGCTTTATTAAGCACATCTTTTACGGAATCAAAAGAATATACCTGACCAAACAGCTTTGTTTTCAATAACATTCCTTAACCTCCTTTGGTAGTTTTTATTATTATCTCCGGAGCCAGTCTCGAAATATCTTCAATAACTGAACGCCAGGGTTTTAATAACAACCGGCACTGCTTCTCCCGCTCTCAGCGGCGCTCCTATATCGAGGTAGTCGCCCTGCCCGATATCTACATTATCGATACAAAGAACATCTTTTCCTTTTGGCAGCATGTTCCTTATCGTCTGCCCCATGACTTTACCGTAATCTGACTTTAAAATGACTATCAAAGGCTGACTTTCATCTGCTGCCTCTCCACCGACCGCTTCGGCAACAGCTCTCGCTATCTCCTGCACCTCGGAGAAGCTTATACGCTTTTCGAACATCAGAGCGATAGCCGTATTTTCGCTGTCATCTCCGTTCTGCCTCCAGGCTATATTGTTGCTTATTTCCGTTGCAAGTTCCTTCCATGACATCTCGTCTGCCCTTAATATGGTAACTATAGGGATGTTCTTGACAGGAAGCGCGCTTTTATTGCTTATGTGTATGGTGGATCCGCTGACCTCCATGGAGTAATTGCTCGTTCCTACAACAGTTGCGCCCGTCGTTTCATCGGGCTGTATGATCCTGCGGAAGTTGAAATGTCTGATCTTGTCTCTTATTGATCTCGCCAGGCATACTCCAATGTCGTTGTATATGAAATCATCAGGCAGCGATTCCTCATATATCAGCCTTCCGACGCCTCCGGAAAAGCTTACTGTCTTATCCTCCGTGTCTTCAGCGATATGATTGAGAAGCCTTTCTGCCATTTCGTCGGTTATCCTGTTTATCTCTTCACGATTCAGCGCCTTCCCTTCATCGGTTTCTATGCCCAGCTCACAGGCAAGCTTCTTTATTCCCTCATATATATAATCTACAATCAGGCTGCCTTCCTTAAATCGTATCAGCCGCCCGCCTATGTCCATGCAGGAAGCGCTTATTACTTTGCCGTCATAGAATGTTGCGCTGTTGCTCGTACCTCCTCCTATATCACAGTTAGTGATCGTCTCAGTATGTTCGATCGAGTATTTCTGCGCCCCGCTTCCTCTCCCCGCCAAAACGCTTTCAAATTCCGGGCCTACTGTAGCTGCCACAAAATCTCCGGCCAGCCCGCTTATTTTGTTTATCACGGCCTGAGCGTTTTCCTTACGGGCTGTATCGCCTGTCACTATTACCGCTCCTGTTTCCACGTCTTCAGGATCCACGCCGGCCTTCCTGTACTCGTCCTCTATGATCTTTGCTATCTTATCCGCATCCAGCTTCGTGTTTGATATCAAAGGCGTAAAGTATATTGGGCTTCGGTAGACGATCTTTTTTTCTACTATCTCTACTTTTGGTATCTGCCATGTAGATGATAAATTCGCCACCTCCAGCCTGCTGAAGGCAAGACATGTGGTCGATGTCCCTATATCTATGCCCACGCTCAATATTGACTCTGCCATATGCTTCGAATCTCCTTTCTCAACTGACAAAAAAAGGCAGTTTATCATTATAAAAATCATAATGATAAACTGCCTCGCTTATCTTAGCTTCATGCTGCTCCGCATAAAGCCTGTTATTCAGTTCTGTAGGTCCTGAAATCGAATTCTATCAATGTTCCGTTGCTGCCTGAATCGATTTTCAGATTCCCCTTAAGCTTTCCTTCTATCAGATTTTTTACGATCTGAATCCCCAGTCCGTTATCGGAATTTTTTATGTTGCTGCTGTCAAATCCTTTTCCGTCATCCGCGATACTTACTTCAGCGTAAATCTGCTTCTGCCGGACCTTGATCAGCAGGCTTCCCCTCTCTCTGTCTTTAAAAGCGTGCTTAAATGAATTCTGTATAAGTTCATTTACTACGAGTGCGATATCTGTTGCTATATCGGCATCTATCTTAAAATCTTCCCCTTCAACATTTATGTCTATATGCTTGTCCCTCTCGACCTGGTTGATTTTATTCGTCACATTCTCTATAAGTGTGCGAAGCCCTATCTCGCTGAATCCGTTTTCACTGGATAAGAGCGATTCATAGGATCCTGATATGCTCAGTACTCTGCTCATGGCTTCTCTGAGTATACCTCTCAGAGTAGAACTTTCCACACGTCTCATCTGCATATCCAGCAGGCTGTATATAGTCTGCAGATTGTTTTTTATACGATGATGAGCTTCCCGCAGCGCCACTGATTTTAAAATAAGGCTCTGCTCATTTTCCTTGCTCCTCGTAGTGTCTGTAATAAGGATCAGATAGTAAAATTCTTTTTTATAATAGCAGTATCCCTTTATGCTGTAAAATTTGTCCCTGCACCTTATCTCCTGTTCATGAAAAGCGTTTTCCATACCGGGAGCCACGTTCAGATCTCCGTGTATCGATATGTCCGCATAGTTCTTGTCCAGAATATCGTATCTGTAGCCGTAGTATCTGTAAAGATTTACTGCCTTCATGTTTCTGTATACGACTCTGCCCATATCGTTTACAACGATTACCGATTCATTTATGCAGTCGCCTATTACGTCAAAATTCTGCAGATACGAATATTTGTCGATATCCGGCATAACCCAGCCGTGTATATGAAAAGGGCTGTCCTTACCTACTCCCTGCTCAATCACAAGCACCCCTATGAACCTGTTCCTGTACTTTATGGGGTATACTTCCTGTATGATAAGATTCCCTTCTGTCGTAGTATAGCTTACCGCACAGACGTCTTTTGTTATCTTACCGGTCCTGTATGTTCTGAATATAGCCGGCTCGTCACACTCATCCACAAAAACTCCGAGAGTTGATTCAAGATAAACGCTGTTTTCACAATGAGCGTAAGCCACTGTCGTACTTTTGCCGTTGCGGCACATACAGTTTATAAAAACATCTCTGTCCTGTTTTTCAGCAATTTTTATAAGTTCGCCGGATACCTTTACAAGGAAATCCATTTCCATTGCCGTAAGGTCTGTAAACTTTTCACATATTTCATAAATGTCCTGTTCTGCTTCTAACACTTTTTCTCCCCAAATATGATAATATCCGCGATTTTTTCCATAGACATTTGATTGTCTCTGCTTTTCTCCCTTATATATTCATACGCCTTCTGCTCTGAATAGTTTTTACTTACCATAAGTATCCCCTTGGCCCTTTCGATCTTCTTTCTTCCTTCGATCTTCAATTCCGCTTCGCGTATCTCGTTTTTCAGGATGCTGATTTCTCTGCTTTTGGCAACCGCTACGTTTATGGTCGATATAAGAGTCTTTTCGTCTATGGGCTTTATTATGTAGCCGAACGCCCCGAAATTTATCGCTCTTTCTATCAGTGAGCCTTCGCTGTAGGCCGTTACCATCACGACCGCTTCGGCATTTCCCTCCTTGACGATATACTCTGCGGCAGTAAGTCCGTCCAGATAAGGGATATTGATGTCCATGAGCAGGATATCCGGTCTGACCTTTTCACAAAGCTCTATAGCCTGATATCCGTTTCCGGCGCTACCCAAAACGTCAAATCCGTTGTCCGTAAGTATCTCTGTGATGTTCATGATAATAATCGGCTCATCATCAACTATCACAACTCTGTTCTTTTTTTGTAAATCCGTCATAATGCTTCCTTTTCCTTTAGAAAACAAAAAAGCAATGAACAAAATGCAAATAAATTTTAATTTATCCGCACTATGTACACTGCTTCATCACAGATAATTTGCATACGTCTGCAAATGATTGTCTGACAAATATATATCATTTTTTCCTGACAAAGTCAAGCCCCTATATGTCAATAAGTGAAATTTTCTCACTTATCAGACGATTCAGTATTAACTGTTATCACCCCTGCGCTTACGAGAATCAGTGCAGTGACAGTAAATGTATCGAGCACATTTTCCCCCAGAAACAGCGCGGACAGCATGACTCCGAATATGGATATGGTAAAACCGTAAATGCTTATCCTGCCTACGGGATTATACTTAAGTAAATTGCCCCACAGGCAGTAAGCCACCGCAGGTATGAGTATGAGATAGGCGAACACCAGCGTTGATTTCACAGTGAACCCTGTGATATCGCCTCCCATGATCCAGCCGCACAATGTCAGAGCAAATCCTCCGAAAATGAGCTGGTATGCGGCGATCGCGTTGGGAGTCTCACGTTTTGCAAGTATTTTCGATATGACGGATCCGAGTCCGTACGTCATGGATGAAATCAGTATGAGTCCGTCGCCCAAAAGATCATCACCGCTAAAAAAAGATCCTCCGTCATAATTTACCGCTATCACTCCCATAAACCCTACTATGCATCCGATCGCGGCTCTGGCGGTTATTTTCTCGCCTTTCATCATCATATGCGCGAATATCAGCGCGAAAAAAGCATTCGATCCGTTTATTATAGAACCGTTAGATGCAGTCGTATGAGCCAGCCCTATATAAAAACATATGTACTGAAAAGTCGTCTGCAGCAATCCCAGACCGAATATATGCGGTACAGAGCTCCGGCGTATGGTCACGAATTTCTTATTTATAACGCTTACAGCCGCCAGCGCAACAGCCCCTCCCAGCAGGAACCTGTATCCTGCGAAAAGCATCTGACTGCCGGTATCATC
Source organism: Bacillota bacterium (assembly GCA_963929955.1). Classification (GTDB taxonomy): domain Bacteria; phylum Bacillota; class Clostridia; order Peptostreptococcales; family Anaerovoracaceae; genus Lentihominibacter. The sequence continues at coordinate 4,642 of CAWVKQ010000017.1, read as the reverse complement.
TATGTCAAAAAGCTCATATCCGACCTTTATGGCAGGGAATGCGCTTCCCCATAGAAAGCATGTGAAAAGAGCCAGAAAGGCTATCATAGGTGGTCTTTGGTAAATATTCCTTTTTTCGCCAACCGTCATTTTTCTTATGATGATCCTCCTGTAAATATAAATCATGCATATAAATGATAACACATATTACCCGAAATAATCTTTTATCGATTCTAATATCCCCATTAAAAATTTTTACGCAGCCGCTGCCATATGCTTTTTCTATCGACAAGGCTTGATATATTTGTTAATATATTAAGTATTATAGTAATTCTTTTTTGATGTACTTTATATTGGGAGTGATATTATGTCGATTACCGAAAATGAATGGTTATTGATCAACGACATCATTCTGGATATTTACCGCTCTGTTGATGACAAAGAGATGCGCAAGCGCTTTCTGCGCAAAATCCGATTTCTGATTCCTTATTCCAAGGCTAATTTTTTCCTGGCCAGTCCTGATGAAGAGCATTATATACAAGACCCCGTTGATATGGGGTTTGATGATGGTTATCTGCATGATTATTTCGGTGAACTGGAAAAGCATGATTTCATGAATTGGATCTATGCTTCCGCGCAAAACAACGTATATCTCCTGACAGAGCTGCTCCCGGCGGAGGAGCTAAACAAAAGCCTCTATTTTCGTCGCTATTTCATCCCGAACAATATGGAATACGCCGCGATTCTATCACTATCGTATAACGGAACACATTTAGGTGTTCTCACGTTGTTCCGCGCTAAGGAAGATTCAGATTTTTCTGCCCGGGATAAGCAGTTGCTATCCCTTCTCAAGGACCATCTTGCCCTGTATCTGTATCAGAAATCTTCAATGGCGCCGGTCCATAAAATCGACCCTAAGGCTCTCCGTAAAATTGCACTCTCCTATGAATTAACGCCTCGCGAATCAGAAATTCTGGCTCTTCTGATCACAGGAGAAAATGTTGATACAATATGCAGCCAGCTTTTTATTTCCAATAACACCTTGCGAAAGCATCTTTCAAACCTATACAAAAAGTTCGGTGTCAACAAGCGAAGTGAGCTTAATAAAATAATCTACAATTATATGGACTGATGTTAAATTAAGTATATCACAAAGAAAAGAGGTGCCCGAATGATGAACCGACCCCCAAAGTTAGACTTAAATGTCCAACAGATAGGAGGTCGGTTTTTTCATGGCAAAATATAGTTTCGAATTCAAAAAATCTGTAGTAGAAGCTTAACTTATTCTGTATTAAAAAATCGTCAACATCGTCTGAGGATTCTTTTTCGTTATCTTATCACACTGAGCTTCTGTGAGGCCGTACTCAAGCATGGTTTCTCTGAACCCGGTTAATACATGAGCCAGACCCCATCCTCCATACTCAGTCATGTAATAGCGATGGCCTTCGTCCTGGGATACCAGAAGTTTATCCTCATATCCCGCATCACACAGGGCTTTCAGCGCTGCCGCACGCTCTCTGTCAGCCGGCAGCCACCAGTTGCCGAGATCTGCACGAAAGTATTCCTGATTCCCACACAAATCAAACTGAATATAACATCCGCGTTCCAATGTACTTATGTAATGATCGACACACTTTTCAAAGCTCATTCCCGGAATGGCCAGGACACCGTCTCTATGGCCCAGGACAACCTTATCCATCTTGGCTCCGGTTTCCTCCAGGATATCAAGATCCTGATGATCATTCATCTTTGACGGCTGCAGATGTAGTGTTATTGCCAGTCCGGTCTCCTGCTGCGCTATGGCTCCCGCCCTTAAAGTTCTCTGCTCCAGTTCCGTTACAACGAACCCTGTACCCAGCTCTCCGATAATTCCGGGGCGTATTCCCAGATCTCCATATCCTTGTCTGATGTCTTTTATATATTCATCTGCAAGGCGCTCCGGTGTGAAGCCTTCAATTGCCGGAGACGTTGGTGATACCAATATATCATAATTTTTACCCTCTGCACTGGCAGCAGCCTTGCTCTCTTCGGGGATATCAAAGGCATGGATATAGTGTCCCATACCCAGTACTACATTAACATTTTCTGTATCACATACTTCCTTTATCTCAGGCAGGAAATCAGACATCGGGCTGTCAAGTCCGCATCCGTGCGGAGTAACATCGCAAATGGTACCTCCTCCTTTGCTCTTAAACTCCCGGACTGCTCTCCGCAGCATATCTTTATCGAACATTATGCAATTTTCCAAAACCCTGTAAGGATTCTTGCGGACATAATTCAGATTTTCAAGAGTTATATGGCTCAAATAAAGTTCTTCCTGCTCCGGCGTCATTTCCGGTTTGTATCCGGAAGTATTGAAATACAAATGTTCATGAGGTAATGTATATCCAAGTTCTTCCGGGTTTACAGGGCCGTTGATAGTCATGATTTTCCCTGCGTTTTCATGTTTGCTCATTATAATTCTCCTTTCGTGAGCTTAAAATAAATTTTTATGATTACGCGCTTTTACTCTTTTGGAACGGTTTCTGCTTCCTGTTTTGAAATCTTCCGATCATGCCTGTTCTGCAAATCCGATAATATACCAGGAAGCTTTTTATCTAAGTTATGGAAACATAGCAGTATCAAAATGATCACGCTGACGATTATCGGGATCCAAATATAGATATTCAAAATCATATCAAGAGCTGACTGAGGCTGTACATCCAAATTCCCATCATACCCTGATGCTGCAAGTATCCATCCCATAACACCGGATGAAAGGCCCTGCCCTACTTTTTGACCGACTGTGGCAGCGCTGAAATTCACGCCTTCTGCGCGGATTCCTGTCTTCCAATGGCTGTATTCGACGCAGTCTGCAATCATTGCAAATAAAACGGAAATTGCCAGTGAGCATGCGATGCCTCTGAATGCGGCCGCTATAATCTGATACAGCATTGCATGGGTGTCTATCATAGCGATGCATTGACCTGCGATCATAAAAATGCATGCTGCGATCATGATATTTTTTTTGAGAAATTTAGGTAATATCCACTTTACTGCAATTATAGCTACAAAAATCGTTCCTCCATAGTTAATGATATTCAGATACATAAGCAGATTGGTATCACCTAAAATATACTGGGTGTAGTATGGTATGATGCCAGGCCCTATCGTCCAGTAAAAAATGAATGTTATCCATATAAGGACCATGATCCACCAGTATCTATTTGACAAAACAGATTTAAAGGCTTCCTTCATGGAAGGTACTTCCTCATCCTCCGTTACTCCACGCTCATCTGCCGGAAGCTCTCTTGTCCACAAATAGCAGAACAGGTAGCAAAGTGTAGCCAGCAAAGACATTCCTACCATAACGATGATATAAGCCTTCTGGTCGCCTCCCAGTGCATTAGCAACGGGGATCAAGAAGGAGCATATAATCAGCTCTATGACAGGTGCAACGATTCGATTGTAACCATTCAGCACGCTTCTCTCATAAGGATCTCTTGTCATCATTGTGACCATTGAAAGATATGCGTTTCCGGCAAAAGTATTGACAAACGTATTGGCAAAATTGTATGCAAGAAATATATACACATATTGCAGCATCTCCGTAGTTTTTGGAACGGTAAACAGTAAGATTAGCGCAATAAAATGCGGGATCAGCATACGCCATATCCATGTGCGGCACTTGCCTCTGGGCGACTTTGTCTTATCAATGATCGCACCTGCAATCAGGTCGGAACCTCCATCCAAAAATCTACTCAGCAGCATTATCGTACCTACTGCAGCAATGTTGATCCCCAGAACATCACTGTAATAAAATGTCAGCACTGCTGAAATGACTGTAACAATGGTAGTCTGCGCCGCTGCCCCCAAACCGTATCCCATTTTCCCCAAGAATGGAATTCCATTGCTGTAATCCAGCAATGTATCAATTTTCTTACTCATAATTTTCCCTTTCTTAAATCTACCTGTCACTCTTAGGTGTTGTGGTGTACTTTTTCTTACCCATAACGATATCAAGCGCGATCGGCGGATCATCAACATATCCCGCTACCAGAACGGCATTGGCGTGCCTGCCGATATCTCCTGTCTGCACCACCGCTACACAGCGGTTTCTCACTTCATAAGTCTCAGGCGCAAAATTTATCTCATGCACATGATCCCTGCCGAACAGCTCCACCAACATGTTGAAATCCTTTTCATTGGCCTCTTCCATATCTTCTGCAACAATAGCCGCCTCAAAATCACCTGCCTCTTTCAGAGTACGAACTACATCTTCAAAACTGGGCGACCCGGATACTATGCCAAGATCCAGATACTCTACATCCTGATCCAATTCGTATAGAGATCCTTTTCTTACTCCGCCGCCCGAATCACCAATATACAGCAGCTCCCCATGCCGCAGACTTGCAACAATCGCCGCTAATCTCTCATTTAGGATTCTTCTTTTCATATTTCCTCCTGCCTGGAAGCACTATTCACACTTCCATTGTTCGTTAACGCTAGAATACGGCCGTATTTCTGATTTACTTATATTATCGTGTAAAAATCCTTTATCATAAATAAAAAAAACACAGTATTATTTAAGTAGATCTCTGGAAAAAAAGTGAAGAATTATCGCCTTTTCTTCGCTTTTTCACATTTTCATCTCTTCGTAAAATCATTTTTTACCGTAGCCGCC
>CAWVKQ010000016.1:0-37142 GCA_963929955.1 Bacillota bacterium | reverse complement strand
TTTCCTCCAAATTAAGTTTTAGATTTTTCTGCAATATACCGTACCGATTGTCTTTACCACTTGTTTTAAAACCTTCGTTACGGAACCTCATCATTTTTTGCCGACCTCTTTTTTTAGATTCAGACATATACAGGCTGCCGCGGGTCGCGCAGCTCTACTCTCCGCACCGTCTTTCTTTGGCGCGGTTCATGTGTATTTCCATGGCTGCTTCTCCGGCTCTGGCATCCTTGTCTTTAAACGCCTTGAATATGGCTCTGTGCTCCTCCAGTACCACAGAAAGATAGTTATCGTCATATACTGCCTCCATGCCCTTGTACTTTAGATGCTCCTGATATGACGACAGGATCTTTTCAAGCACCCTGTTGTGAGCCGCTTCATATATGACGCGGTGAAATCCCGTATTTATGGTAAGCATCTTGTCTATATCGTTTCTCAGAGTATAGAATTCCATAAATTCAAAGGTTTCCTCCAGGCGATCCATTTCCTCTTCGGTTATCCGCTCGATGGCCCACCTTACAGCCTGCATCTCCCCTATCTTTCTGAGCTGGAACATATCTTCATAGTCCTGATCCGTCATACCTATGACGAAGGCGCCTCTGTTGAGTATGTTCTCCACAAGGCCGTCCGTCTCAAGCTGCCTCAGCGCTTCTCTCACAGGAGTGCGGCTTACTCCGTACTCCTCGCATATCTGCTGTTCCGTAAGCTTCTGGCCCGGTCTCAGCCTGCCTGTGAGTATGTCTTTCTGAAGCTTTGAAAGAAGGCTGGTCGAAATGGGAGTATTTGCCTTGGGGTCATCGGAATTCCTGTAGATTACCATGACCGGAGCCTCTTATTTAAGATGATCGATTACGAAAGCCGTAAAATCATCTGTAGTGTTGCCTGTGCTGTTTGACGTCATGTTGAGTCCGTCAAGGGCAGCATCCAGCGCTTTGTCAAGGGCATCTGCCTTTTCCCCGTATCCTATATGTCTCAGCAGCATTGCCGCGGCCCTCGTTATGCTGGACGGATTGGCGTACTGGCCTCTCCCCTCTGTTATCATCCTAGGCGCCGAACCGTGGATGGCTTCGAACATTGCATATCTGCCGCCCTGGTTTATGCTCCCTGCTGTTCCTACGCCGCCCTGCATCTGCGCCGCCTCATCAGTGATGATGTCACCGTAGAGGTTCGGGAGTATGAATACGTTGAACCTGCTGTTTGCCGGCTCCTTTATAAGATTTGCCGCCGTTATATCAACATAGTAGTCGTCAACTTCTATCTCAGGATACTCCTTTGCAACATCGTAGCAGAGTGTGAGGAATTTTCCGTCGGTCTTCTTCATTATGTTAGCCTTCGTAACGATGGTCACTCTCTGATTGCCGTTAGCCTTCGCGAATTCAAAAGCAGCTCTTGCCAGCCTCGTCGTTCCTATGGTAGTCGTTACCTTAAAGTCCATGGAGATGTCATCGTTTATATCAACCCCCTGGCTTCCCAGTGCATATTCTCCCTCTGTGTTTTCTCTGAAGAATGTCCAGTTTATATTTTTCTCAGGTATCGATACAGGCCTTACATTGGCGAAGAGATCCAGTTCCTTTCTCAGCTTCACGTTGGCGCTTTCCAGATTAGGCATGTTGTCGCCCTTTCCCGGAGTCATCGTAGGTCCTTTAAGGAGCACATGGCATTCTTTTACGGCTGCCAGCACATCGGCAGGCACGGTCTCCATCTTTGCCACGCGGTTTTCGATCGTGAGTCCTTCTATATCGCGAAGCTCTATCTTCCCCGCGGCGATCTCATCAGCCATGAGTCTCTCCATGATCTTTTTGCAGGACTGAGTGATTATAGGGCCTATGCCGTCTCCGTCTATGATACCCACTATTACCTTATCCAGGCTCTTGTAATCAGTGGACTGAGGAGAATTTTTCATCCTCTCCACTCTTTCGAGCTGTTCCTTTACTATGGTTTCAAATGCTTTTACGTAATCCATGTTTCCGTACCTAACCTTTCATGTAATTGATCTTTCCGCCCTTTAAGATAAGCTGTATCTCAAGGTCAGAGAAATTTGTTGCCGTCTTATATGTCTTGCCCGTTGCCCTGTTTATCACTTCAACGGTTCCCGATTTTACCTGTTCGCAGGCGTTCTCTATCACCAGCTCGTCTCCTATGCTGAAATCGTCGTAATCCGCCGGATCCTCAAATACGAGAGGCATTATTCCGCTGTTGATCAGATTCGATCTGTGTATCCTTGCAAAGGATTTTGCCATTACAAATTTCACTCCGAGATACAGAGGAGCCAGAGCCGCATGCTCGCGGCTGCTTCCCTGTCCATAGTTTTCTCCGCCGACTATTGCACACTTTCCGGCTTCTTTACACCTCTCCGCAAAACCCTTATCTATCTTTTCAAAGCAGTAATTGGAAAGATGAGGTATATTCGATCTGTAAGGAAGGAGCCTTGAATCCGAAGGCATTATGTCGTCTGTTGTTATATTGTCTCCCGCATGAAGCACAACTTTTGCCTCCACAGTCTCAGGAAGAGCCGTATTTCTCGGGAAAGGCTTTATATTAGGTCCCATGGCGACTTCCGTATTGCTCTTGTCAAAGCCTTCAGGATATACTATGAAATTGTCGTTAGGCTCAAAATCGGCAGCCTGTATATCAGGCAGCTCTTCACCTGTACTCATGCCGTCTGTAAGCACTCCCCTTACGGCTGATATGGCTGCCGTCTCAGGGCTTACAAGATAAACATCGGCATCAAGGGTACCGCTTCTTCCTTTGAAGTTCCTGTTGAATGTCCTCAGCGAAACTGCTCCCGATTTAGGTGACTGACCCATTCCTATACATGGGCCGCATGCATTTTCTATGACTCTTGCTCCCGCGCTTATTATATCCGCCAGAGCGCCGTTTTCCGCCATCTTTGTGAGGATCTTGCTGGATCCCGGAGATATTACGAGACTGACATCAGGATGCACCTTCTTGCCCCTGAGTATAGCCGCCACCTTCATAAGATCCGTATAAGACGAATTTGTGCAGCTTCCTATGGCCACCTGATCCACCTTTATCTCTCCTATGGAATCTATGCTGTCTACATTGTCAGGACTGTGAGGCTTCGCCGCCAGAGGAGTCAGGCTGTCAAGGTCTATGACGAGCTCCTGATCATAGACAGCATCCGCATCCGCGGAAAGAGGTCTGTAGTCAGCCTCTCTTCCCTGAGATCTGAGATACTCTCTTGTGTTTTCATCGCTCGGGAATACTGACGTTGTGGCTCCCAGCTCAGCCCCCATATTTGTTATGGTTGCTCTGTCCGTAACGGAAAGGCTATTTACTCCGTCTCCTGTGTACTCTATGATCTTGCCTACGCCGCCCTTTACGGTCAGCTCCTTCAGCACTTTGAGTATTACATCCTTGGCGGATACCCATGGTCTGAGGCTGCCCTTAAGCTCTACCTTGACTACTCTTGGCGCCACCAGGCTGTATGTTCCTTTAGCCATAGCCACGGCAACATCGAGGCCTCCTGCTCCTATGGCTATCATACCGAGACCTCCTCCTGTCGGAGTATGGCTGTCCGATCCCAGGAGCGTCTTGCCCGGCTTGCCGTAATTTTCAAGATGGAGCTGATGGCATATTCCGTTGCCCGGCTTTGAAAAAAGCACTCCGTGTCTCTTGGCGACGCTCTTTATGAATTCATGGTCGTCAGCGTTCTCAAATCCCGTCTGAAGAGTATTGTGATCTATGTAGGCTACCGAAAGCTCCGTCTTAACTCTGTCCACTTCCATTGCCTCAAGCTGAAGATATACCATTGTGCCCGTGGAATCCTGAGTAAGGGTCTGGTCTATCTTTATGGTGATCTCCTCTCCCGGAGCCAGCCTGCCTTCTATGAGGTGGTCTTCCAGGATCTTATACGCCAGTGTTTTGCCCATTGCGATATTACCTCCTGTTTATTATGTTTTTCCTTTGATTTTACGATTGTATCGCTGTATACAATTATACAATTTCAAAAGGCACCAGTCAACGAAAAAGTGCGCCCCACATTCATTGCCAGTCCGGAAATCCTCTGTTATAATTTAGCTGACGTTATCATATAATGCCTGATATGAGGTTTTTAATGGTTGATATTTTTCAGAAAAAGGTCCTGCTTCTTGCACTGTACGCCGGTGAGATAATGATGAAAAACGGAGCGGAGATATACAGGGTAGAGGATACCATAACCCGCATCTGCAAAGCATGCGGCATCGACAATATCGAAGTATTCGCAACACCCACAGGTATATTCCTTTCTCTTGACAAAGGCGGAGAAGCCGACGATACTCAGACATATATAAAGAGGATAAAGGGTATAGGAACCAATCTCGACAAGATATCCATGGTGAACCACTTCTCAAGAAAGTTCACCACAACGTCTCTTTCCGTTGACGACGGAATGAGAATGCTGAAAAAAATCGACGATCGCAGACCGTATCCGCTTCCGCTGAGACTTGCAGGCGCAGCGATGGTCGCATCGTTTTTCTGTCTTGTTTTCGGCGGGAATCCCGTGGATTTTGCAATAGCCTTCGCTTCAGGCGCTCTTTGCTACGGGCTTTCCACCTTTCTGCAAAAGTACGGGATAAATTTTTTCATAAGAGGCTTCTGCTGCTGCGCTGCCGCTGCCTTCATAGCAATGGCGGCCTCCACAGCCGCAGCCTCCGCTTCCTATGAGCCCATCATAATAGGCTCGCTCATGATATTCGTTCCCGGTGTGGCCATAACGAACTCCATACGGGATTTTCTCTCAGGCGACATGCTGTCAGGAGTCGCCCGCCTCATGGAGGCACTTCTCATAGCCGTATCTCTGGCAGCGGGCGCAGGCGTAATCGTTAAGCTGTGGGGCACCATAGGAGGTGTGTTTCTGTGATATATCTTCTCACCCAGTTCATATTCATAATGTTTGCCACCTGCGGATTCTGCATAATCTTCAAGGTCCCGGTAAAGCACTTCCCGCCGTGTGTGGCGACAGGTTCTGTTGGCTGGCTCATATATCAGCTGTCCATGTACTATGATGCTTCTCCTGTACTGTCATGCTTTGTGGCTTCCTGCGCTGTCGGGCTTTTGAGCGATATATGCGCGCGTCTCTTCAAAGATGCCTCCACCATATTCATAATACCCGGCATCCTTTGTCTTGTTCCGGGATCCGGGATGTATTACACCATGGAAGCCCTGCTTGACAACAATATGTCCGAGGCAGCCTCGCGCGGCACCCAGACCCTCCTCATGGCAGGAGCCATAGCGGCAGGCCTTCTCATTATCGGCTCCCTCATACAGGTTATAAGATCTCTTGTAAGAAAAACCATAAACAGAGTATCGTGAATATACGATATCATTTCGGATATTTTTTCTCAATCAAAAACCGCTGCTCTCTTTTTCAGGGAAAACAGCGGTATTTTACGTCTTATTATGCGGCTGTTTACATGCTTTCAAGCTTTTCTGCCGCTTTGTCGAGCCAGTTTCCTTCAAATGTCTCTATCATGCCTTTATCGCACGCAGCCGCAAGCTTCGGATCGACAGGTATCCTCCCCAGAACCTCAAGGCCGTGCTCAGCCGCCGCTTCCGCGGTTTTGCTCGGGCCGAAAAGCGCGATCTCGCTCCCGCAGTCCGGACATTTGAAATATGACATGTTCTCCACGATCCCCAGAACCGGTATATCCATCATCTCAGCCATTTTTACCGCCTTTGCCACTATCATGGATACCAGCTCCTGCGGAGACGTCACCACTATGATGCCGTCAACAGGCAGCGACTGAAATACCGTAAGAGGAACGTCTCCTGTTCCCGGAGGCATATCAACGAACAGATAGTCGACCTCGCCCCAGAGCACATCGGTCCAGAACTGCTTGACAGTCCCCGCTATGATGGGTCCTCTCCATATGACCGGATCCGTATCGTTTTCAAGAAGATTGTTTATCGATATGGTCTCTATGCCTGTGGAAGTGTTCAGCGGGAATATGCCCAGCTCGTTGGCAGTGGCCTTATCGGTTACTCCGAATGCTTTTGGTATGGACGGGCCTGTGACATCGGCATCCAGTATTCCTGTCCTGTATCCTCTTCTTTTCATCGTAACAGCCGTAAGTGAGGTCACAAGCGACTTGCCAACGCCGCCCTTGCCGCTGACTATGGCTATGACCTTCCCGATATTATTGAAATCGTTTGTCTTTTCTATAAGGCTCTGCGGCTGCCCGCTGCAATGTCCGGCGCTGGCGCAGTGGCTGCAGTCCGAATCGCAGCTTCCGGGCTGCTGCATCGTTTTTTCTCTGTCATCCATGATTCTTACCTCGCTTCTGTATATTTTCGACATATGTTATCAACATTATACTCTCAGCAAGTCTTTATGGCAACAGCACATATGCAATAAACAGCCGGCATTACATCAGTTTTTCTCTGTATATGTTTTCCAGTCCGAACCTTCTTACCCTTTTTCTTATCTCTTCCCTGTCAGTGGAATACAGGTTTTTTTCCTTCATCCTTTCAAAGTATTCGGCGCCTGCGAACGTATATCTGGTCATGAGCCCATCCTCGCTCTCAAGGCTCCTGTTGGCAAATGCTATTATGTCTCCCGTCGCAAGCCCCACCGGAAGTTCCAGAAGCTTCATGCCCCTTGCGTATCTTGCTGCGTTGTGTCCTGCCAGACTCCCTGTTGAGATGGCTTCAGTGTGGCCTACGAACAATCCTGACTTCTCTCCCCCGCAGAAAAGGTTGCCCACTCCCTTCACCCTCATGGCATTGTCTCTCTCAGCCACAGAAAGATATCTTATGGAATTCCCCTTGCTTCCCGCGTAAGGATCCACATATCTGGCGTTTTCAAAGCCCGGTATCTCTCTCAGTGCCTCAAGGTCGAAAAACGGAGTCATTATCTTGGCATATCCCGTATCCAGCAGCACTATGTTCTCGGCAAACTCATCCAGGGCGTACTGTCTGCATACCTTAAGACCCAGCTTTTCCCTGTTTATATCCTTTTCAGGCAGAGGCACTACAGCAACGCCCTTTTCATCGAGTTCCCTCTGTATGCTTTCGGAAAGAGATCTCTTTTCCAGCTTCCCGCTGCCGCTGAACGCTCCCGGCGCGCCGTCCCTGCGTCTTCCCATTATATCGCTGCCTCCCGCTCTGGCGCTTATGCTTACTCTCGGCCCAAAGGCAGGACATCTGAGGATGCACATGCAGCAGCCGTTGCCGTATGTAAGACAGTTTCCCATAGGCCCCGTAGAACCTGTGGTCTCAATGAACACATCTCCCTCTATCTCCTCTCCTCCTGCCATCAGGAGCTTATCTATGCAGTCTCCCGTCTTTTTCACATCAACGGCTCTTGCCATGAATCTTATCTTCACTCCCGCAGCCTTCAGGAGACGCCTTACCTCAGGCTCTACCTTTGTCACATCGTAAAGGGTGGCGTGTCTGTGCCCGGGAAAATCCACATTCCTGTGTCTGGCGCATCTGTCGGTAATGTCAAAGAGCTCATTCGCCCCAAGGGCTATATTTTCCTCTGCGGCTGTGAACCTCCCGTTGTTCCTCATTATACCGCCTACATTGCCCAGTCCTAAAAGCAGATCCGTCTTTTCAAGAAGCGTCACCTCGGCCCCGGCTCTGACTGCCGTCATGGCTGCCGCGCATCCGGACCATCCGCCTCCAACCACTACAACTCTGTACAAAAAAATCCCCCCTAACTGTATCCATAATATGAATATCAGGGGGATTTTGTTAATAAAAGGCCTTATGTCATCTGATACAGAATGGCGTTCACTATGGCGGCCGCTATATTGCTTCCGCCCTTTCTCCCACGTGCCGCTATGCATGGACAGCCTGTTTTTTTCGCAGTCTCTATAAGCGTTTCCTTTGACTCCACTACATTGACAAAGCCTACAGGTACGCCTATTATCAGCTCGGGATCTATCGCTCCGCTTTCCATGAGCCCGCAGAGCTCAAACAGCGCTGTGGGAGCGTTCCCCACTGCGAATATGCACGGCCTGTCCAGAGCCGCGGCCTTTTTCATGGAAGCCGCGGCCCTGGTCGTTCCTTCCTTCAATGCCTGTGCGGCCACGTCTTCGTCGGCCATGAAGCACAGGACCTGTCCGCCAAAAGCCGCGAGCCTCTTTTTGTTGATCCCCGCCTTTGCCATATTGGTGTCAGTCACTATGTACGCGCCCGCCTTTATGGCCTCCATGGCCTTTTTCACCGCTCCCGCAGAAAAGTACATGTTCTCCAGATAATCAAAATCCGCGCTCGTATGTATGACTCTCTTTATCACCGGCTCTTCCAGAGGATCAAGCTCCACGTTTCCCATTTCCTCCGTTATTATCTCAAAGCTTTTCTTTTCTATTTCTCCCGGAAGAAGCTGTTTTTTTCCTTTTGCCTCTCTCATATCATATTCCCTTCTCAATGATCCTGTAAACAAGATCCATATCCATGGCGTTTCTTATGCCGTCAGCCAGTTTATCGTACTGGATCTCCTTATACTCCTTCATGTCCGTTTCAGTCACTTCTGCGGCCTCGATGCCCTTGGCCTTCATGAGGCTTCCCGCTATGGCCGCGGCGATGCCCTTCCCGTCAAAGATGCCGTGCACGTATGAGCCGCAGACATTGCCTTTTATCATACCGTCAGACTGAGGCTCCTTCCCTTCTTCCCATATGGATACGAGAGGTCTTTCCCCGGTCTTTGTTGCCCCCATGTGGATCTCATATCCCTCGATCTCCATGCCTGAAAGCCCGCTGAATATACCGGAAAGCTCGCCGAACCTTCCCTTTACCCTTGTTCTCCTCTTGTCATTTCCGAAGACTGTTCTCCCGGGGAGAAGTCCCATTCCTTTCATATGTCCTCCATGCTCGACTCCGTCGGGATCTTCAAGGGTCTCTCCCAGCATCTGATATCCTCCGCATATCCCGAATACAGGGGTACCTCCGGCGGCGCGTCTTTTGACGGCAGCCTCCATGCCGCTCTGCCGCATCCATTCCATATCGCCCATTGTGTTCTTTGTGCCCGGTATCACTATCATATCCGGAGTTCCCAGATCCCCAGGCGAAACGCAGTATCTGACAGAGACCCCGTCTACGGTCTCAAACGCGCCGAGGTCCGTAAAATTCGATATGCGCGGAAGCCTTATGGCCGCAATATCCACAAGGGCGTTAATGTTGCCGCGGTAAAACCTCTCTGAAAGGCTGTCCTCATCATCTATATCCACGTCAAGATACGGTATGACTCCCGCCACAGGCCTTCCCGTCATACCCTCGAGCATTTCGAGCCCCGGTCTCAAAAGCCCCGGATCTCCCCTGAATTTGTTTATTATAAATCCTTTTAGATACTCTTTTTCTTCATCGTCAAACAGCTGAAGCGTCCCTATGAGGGAAGCGAATACACCTCCCCTGTCTATATCTCCCGCAAGAAGCACAGGCGCGCCGGCCAGCTTTGCCATATACATGTTGACTATGTCGTTTTCACGCAGGTTTATCTCCGCAGGGCTCCCTGCTCCCTCTATGACTATTATATCGTTTTCTGCCGCCAGCTTTTCAAAAGCCTCCCTTATAAAAGGCACTATCTCTCTTTTATGGCTGTAATACTGGGAAGCGCTCATTGTTTTCCAGACCTCGCCGTTTACTATGACCTGTGAACCCATATCGTCCGTCGGCTTCAAAAGCACGGGGTTCATAAGCACGGAAGGCTCCTGCCAGGCAGCCTCGGCCTGAACGACCTGCGCCCTTCCCATCTCAAGCCCGTCGCGTGTTATGAATGAATTGAGCGCCATATTCTGCGCCTTGAAAGGCGCTGTCCTGTATCCGTCCCTTGCGAATATCCTGCACAGCCCCGCCGCTATCAGGCTCTTTCCCGCATTGGAAGCCGTGCCCTGTATCATTATGCTCTTTGCCATGTTTCCTCCATTCTCTCCCTTATCGCCTCAAGCAATCTGTCGTTTTCCCCGGGTCCTCTCACCGCAACCCTGTAATATCCCGGGCAGAGACCTCTGTAATTGGCGCAGTTTCTTATCAGTATGCCTCTTCTCTCAAGAGCCAGGTGCAGATTCTCATCTTCTGATCTGAAAAATATGTAATTGGCTCCGGGAGGAAAAACTTCGCATCCCGTCTCCTCAAGAGCCTTTGCCATGCGTTTTTTCTCAAGGCTTATGAGTTTTCTGGAGCTTCGCAGATATTCCGAATCGTCCAGAGCTGCCAGGGCTGCTTCCTGTGCAGGCACCGACACGCTCCACGGCTGAGAGACCGCCTCTATCCTTTCCGCAGTCTCCTTCCTGCCGCAAATGGCGTATCCGAGCCTCAGCCCTGCCATGGCGAATGTTTTTGTGAACGCTTTCAGCACTATTATGTCATACCCTTCTGCAAGAAGGCTCTTTGCCGTGTTTTCCTCAGGCCGGTCCGCGAGATCCATAAAGCATTCGTCCACCACAAGAACAGCGCCGCTGCCTGCGCACATTCCCGCTGTCCGGCGTATCTCTTCTCTTTCCGTGATCACGCCCGTGGGATTGGCGGGATTGCAGAGGAATATAAGACCGCTCGCTGCAGCCGCGGTTTCCATATCTCCCATGTCGGCGGCAAATCCGTTCTCCTCTCTCAGAGTTATATACTCCACAGCACTCCCGGCCGCCCTGAGAGCCAGCCTGTACTCCTCAAAGGACGGCGCTGTCACCGCTCCCGTCTCAGGTCTCAGGGCTGCGCATATCCTGAATATAAGATCCGCGGCTCCCGCGCCGAACACGATCGAGTCTTCGTCTACGCCTTCCCACAGGGCAAGCTTCTTTCTCAGCTTCCTGCAGAGCGGATCCGGATATCTGTCCCACATGGGGATAGAGGCTGCGGCCGCTTCCGCCGCTGATGCCGGCAGGCCCATCGGATTTATGTTAGCCGAAAAATCCAGTATGCCGTCCGGCTCTATGCCCTTTGATCTGAGCTTTTCCTCAGCCGAATATATGTCTCCTCCGTGTATTATATCCATAAGCTCTCCGTTATTCAGTCACATATCCTCTCGGCGTTACCATTCTGCCGCCTATAACTCTCGTGGAGCTGTTCCCTATGAACACTGTGGTGAACATATCGGCATCAGCGTCGGCAAGCTCTCCCAGAGTCAGTACCTTCCCTTCTTCTCCTTCTCTTCCTATGTTGAATGCCATTCCGCATACGGCATCCGGGCTCCTGTATTTCATCACAGCCTCGCAAGCCCTCCTGAGATGATCTCTGCGCTTTCTGCTGGCAGGATTGTACAGGCATATAGCCATATCCGATTCAGCGGCTGCCTCAAGGCGTTTTTCTATTGTCTCCCAGGGGGTGAGAAGATCGCTCAGGCTTATAACGGCAAAATCGTGTATAAGAGGAGCTCCCAGCACGGCAGCTCCGCTGCAGGCCGCAGTTATGCCCGGCACCACCTCGACGCAAAGCTCATCATGTCCCTGTGCCTTCCCCAGTACCAGCCCCGCCATTCCGTAGACTCCCGGATCTCCTCCGCATACAATGGCGACTGTTCTTCCCCTGAGCGCCTCCTCAACGGCAAGAGAGCATCTTTCCTCCTCTCCCTTCATTGGGGATTCTATCATTTCCTTTTGCGGGAAATATTCCTTTATGAGCTGTACATATACCTTATAGCCTATTATCACATCGCTTTCAAGGATGGCTCTTTCAGCCCTCCTTGTCATCTCGTCGTAGCCTCCGGGGCCTATACCAACAACGTATATCTTCATGGCTGTCACCTTTGCGCCTTTCTGAACTCATGAGAAAAGCCCGGATTATAGAGCTTTGACCTTTCATATCTGTCCCCGAGAAAATCTCCCACTATTATGAGGGCTGTTTTCTTCACATCGTTTTCAGCGGCTGTCTTCGCAAGAGTCCCCACAGTGCATCTGAGCACCTTCTCATCAGGCCAGGTGGCCTTATATACTATGGCCGTCGGCGAATCCTCACCGTATCCGCCTTCAATAAGCTTCTGTGAAAGCTTTTCCAAAAGCCCTGTGCTTAAGAATATTACCATGGTGGAGTGATGCTGCGCCAGAAGAGCTATATCCTCCTTTTCCGGCACAGGAGTACGTCCCGCCATCCTGGTTATCATAACTGTCTGCGACACTCCCGGCAGAGTATATTCCGCCTTAAGAGCCGCAGCGGCTCCGCAGAACGAGCTTACTCCCGGCACCACCTCATATTTTATGGAAAGTCTGTCCAGCTCGTCCATCTGCTCTCTCACAGCTCCGTATATGCTGCTGTCTCCGGTGTGGAGACGCACTATGTCCATTCCGGACGAATCGCCTTCTCTCATTTTATCTATAACCTGCTCCAGTGTCATTGAGGCGCTGTCATAGATCCTGCAGCTCTCTCCCGCGTATTTCAGGTGTTCTCTGTTCACCAGTGATCCTGCGTATATTATCATATCAGCCTTTTCTATGAGCTCCCTCCCTCTTACTGTTATGAGATCCTCTGCTCCGGGGCCCGCTCCTACGAAATATATCATTTTTTCTCTCCTTTTTCCCTTACTATCACTGTAGAAAAGTACCCTGCCTTTTCATCTATATCCTCAAGCGTCATATATACTCTTTCATTTTTCATACCGCAGTTTTCCACTGCTTTGATGTCAGCTCCGCGGAGCTCCGCGAGCGCTTCCTTCAGCCCGGCCATATGCTTCCCGCTCTTCATGAACACCTTGTTACCCGGGAGTCTCATACACTCCCCCGTAACGTCGTATGAGGCCGGTATTATATGAAGAGGCATGTCCGGCTCCGTAAGGCTCTGCCCCAGCCTTGCGCTTACGGCGCAAAATGACGGTATCCCGGGGATCATTTCAGCTTCCCAGCCTTCAGCTTCGATCATTTCATGTATGTACATATATGTCGAATAGACCGATGGATCTCCCAGGGTGAGGAAGGCGACGCTCTCCCCCTTTCCGAGATGGCTCATTATGATGCCTGCTGCCTCTTTTCTTGCCTCTTTCAGGATATGATCATCTCTTGTCATCGGCATTCTCAGTCTTATAATATTCTTTTCATCCATCTCAGGCACAGCCTGTTTTGCAGTATCATATGCCGCGTTCATCCTGCCTCCGGAGGCAGGCACCGCTATGACTCCGCATTCCCTTATTATCCTCACCGCTTTCAGGGTCATCAGTTCCCAGTCCCCCGGTCCTGTTCCTATACCGTAAAGCTTTGCCATCATCATCTCACCTTTCTTCTCAGTTTTTGTCCCATGGCACACGCGTTTTCAGTCTCAGCCAGCAGACCGTACTTATTGGAGAACATCACGACCGCTATCTCCATATCCCCTGCCTGCTCTCTCATGTTCTCTGCGGCTCTTTCAGTCAGTATATCCATGGTTTTTTTCATAAAGCCTGCATTCTCAAGTATATAAAGCGCTCCGTCCGTCATGACAGACTCTCTCACAGCTTTCAGAGTCTCCTCTCCTGCGCCGGCTTTCTCCGCGGCCTCCGCTAAAGCCTCCATCCTCATATCGCCGTACTTTGAATGGGTATTCATAGCCCCGGCCGCTACCTTGGAGAGCTTCCCTATATGTGCTGTGAACAGCAGTCCCCTGAAGCAGAGCTCCTTTGCCATGCGTATGGTATCGCCTACAAAATTGCTGCACTTGACACAGTAAACATCGTCAAGCTCCATTGTCTCCTTTATGAATGTCTCCCCGTAATTCCCGGGAGTCGTCAGTATATACGCAGCTCCGGCCGCTGCCTCTACGCTCAGCTCGGCTTTTATGGTGCCTCTTATGGCATCTTCGCTCATAGGTTCCACTATGCCGCTCGTCCCCAGTATGGAAAGTCCTCCCTCTATCCCGAGCCGTGGATTGAATGTTTTCTCTGCCAGACGTCTTCCCTCGGGTATCGCTATCTCAATAAGTATCGTCCCTCTGAAACCATGCTCTTCCGCGCCCTTCGCAGACTCTTCCCTTATCATTTTCATCGGTACCGGATTTATGGCAGCTTCACCCGGATCACAGGCAAGGCCCGGCTTTGTCACACGCCCCACTCCTTCTCCGCCCCAGACCGTCACCCTATTCTCTCCTTCGGGAATAAGCTCCGCATAGCTGTATATGAGTATGCCGTCCGTAATATCAGGATCGTCTCCGCTGTATTTTCGCACCGCGCAGAAGCTCCGCCTGCCGCTCTCTCCTCTTATTTCCACAGGTATGTCCAGTATTCTCCCCGATGGCAATGTTACGGACACAGCATCCCTGTCGTCTCCGAGAGCTGCCAGGACCGCGGCTTTTGATGCCGCCGCGGCGCATGTTCCTGTCGTATATCCTCTTTTAAGTTCCTTCATGGTTTGATTTTCCTAAAAAAAGCCGCCCCGTATGCGGGCGGCGCAGCGTATATTCTTCTGAATTTACCTTATCGCATTTTCCCATCGCTCGTAAGAAAATGTCCGTCCGCTTCAGGCAGGTCTTCTGGCTCAAGGCGTTATGCCGCATCACGTCTTCCCGCCGAAGCAGTGACATGGATCCGATGCGGCCGCTCTTTTACAGCGACGTGATCGCGCAGGAATTTCACCTGACTTCCCTATTCTCCCGAAATTCCGGGCACCTGAAAATATATGTATTAATATATTCAAATATTATCATATGCCTGATCAAAAGTCAATGTTACCTGGGGCGGCTGCCGTATACATACAAAGGGCCGCATGTGCCTACTGGAACATTGCTTCCGACCGCTTCAGCCACGGCATCCATTCTCAGATTATCGAACCATCTGCTCAGCTCTATGAGCTCTGTCCTTTTTTCCATGAGCTTTCTTGCCGCCCTTTTGGCCTGAGCCATATCGCTCACCGCTATGACCCTTATGTTGCGGGAGCGGCCTCTTATAACGCCTTCCCAGGGTCTTTCCAATCCTCCGACTCGTATTATGACGCCGTAGTTTGTCAGTCGTCCGATCCTGTCAAGCCTTACAAGGCCGTTAAGATCATAGGCAGCCCGTCTTATATCAGCCTTTCTTTCTGCCGCCGCTCTCATTATCTCCAGCTCTCCGTCGCTGAAGCCTCCGCATATGTCTATATGATAAAAGCCCTGATCCCGCAGCCTTCGCACGTGCCCGGCAGCCTGCACCCCATCTCCTGCCGCGCATACCGCTGCCAGGCTTTCTCCTGTTTCGCATGTAAGGATGCGATCATCGGGATCAGCCACTTTCTCCTTTATCAAAAAAGCGTATTTTAACATTTTTTCCTCTTCCGCCTCCCGTTGCTTTAAAGCTTATCATATTGCTTTATGGTTTATCAACCTCTATCGCCTTGCCGCGAGGCGGGCTTTTTAGTATAATTGCAGTTAGACGCAGCAGGATATGATAAGGCTCTAAATCAGCCTTCCCATCACACCAATTACAAGTTGAGCGGTTAAAATACACAGCATAAGGAGAATATTCCCATGGAATTTCTTAATACAGCGGCCGATATGGTCGGAATATATTTCACAACAGGAGCCAGATGGGCCTTTGTCATTCTGGCTGTCTTCATACTGGCAAGGCAGATACGGTCACTTCTCAGATCCAGAAATCCTTCTGAGATATGGGCCTATTTAGGCTGCCCCGACGGCACCAGCGTCCCGCTGACTCACTGGGAAAACCTAATAGGACGCGGCAAAGGCTGCGATGTCATACTCAACCTCAGCAGCGTCTCGAGGAGTCACGGCACCCTCATAAGAGACTCCGCAGGTGTATGGAAGTACAATGACCTCAACTCAAAAAACGGCTCCGCCATAAACGGGAAACCGGTAAAAAAGCCCACTGAGCTTCTGGCGGGAGACGTACTTACCATAGGCGGATCCGATTTCACACTCTATCCCGTAAGCCTTCAGGAGAGGATGAACAATATCGAAAAGCGAAAGAGAAAGACCCATCCTGTATCGCCGTGGCCTTCTCTCGCAGCTCTTACCATATTCCAGCTCCTTACAGTAATACAGTTCAAGGTATCGTTCGGAGAGGAGTTCCCTCCGTCGCTGCCCTTTGCCTTCGGGATCGTGTGCGCTGTAATGTGGGGATATGTAATATTCATGAAGATGTTCCGCAGGGTCGGGTTTGAGATGGAGATAATAGCCTTTTTCCTCTCCACACTGAGCCTTGCCATAACCGTGACCGCCTTCCCGGGCCAGGGCATGAAGCAGGCTGTCTGCGTCCTTCTCGGAGTGGGACTTTTCTTCGGCCTGTGCTGGTTCCTGAGAGATCTCAACAGGGCCAAGAGGATAACATACATGCTCGTTGGGATAAGCGTTCTGCTCCTCATCATAAACCTGGTATTCGGAACCATAAGAGAGGGCGCTCAGAACTGGATAGTAATAGGCGGATTTTCCATACAGCCTTCCGAGCTTGTCAAGATCGTTTTCGTATATGTAGGAGCCGCGACTCTGGATGAGCTGCAGCAGAAGAAGAACCTTACCGTATTCATGGGATTCTCGGTATTCTGTCTCGGCTGTCTGGCCATAATGGGAGACTTTGGCACAGCCATAATATTTTTCGTCACATTCCTTGTGATCTCCTTCCTCAGGAGCGGAGATTTCACAAAGCTGTTCCTCATAATAGGAGCGGCCGGCCTCATGGGACTCATGGTCCTCAGGTTCAGGCCGTATGTCGCCGCCAGATTCTCCGCATGGGGACATGTTTGGGACGATCCTACGGATACGGGCTTTCAGCAGGTGCAGACGATGACATCCGCGGCAAGCGGGGGCCTTCCGGGTCTTGGCGCAGGCAACGGTCATTTGAGCGATGTGGCGGCATCGAGCACTGACCTTGTATTCGGTCTTCTGAGCGAGGAATGGGGGCTCATAATAGCCGTGCTGGCAGTACTGTGCGTCATAACTCTCGGAGTATTCGCCGTGAGATCCATAATAGCCGGAAGATCTACATATTACAGCATCGCCGCCTGCGCGGCTACCTCGCTGTTTATATTCCAGACCATACTCAACGTGTTTGGTTCTGTGGATCTTCTGCCTCTGACAGGAGTTACGTTCCCATTCGTTTCATCGGGAGGCACCAGCATGATAGCTTCCTGGGGGCTCCTGGCCTTTCTCAAGGCAGCGGACACCAGGCAGAACGCCAGCTTCGCTGTTCGCCTTGACAGGAAAAACGAATTTGAAGACGAACTTGAGGGCAGAGGTATAGAAAATCCGGAGGAACTGTTCTACAGCGACAGACCCGCGGAAGACGGCAGGAAGACATCGGCCGAGACTTCAGCAAAGCCTTCCGTGGAAAACTATACTTACAGCGACCGAAGCGACACCATCGTGAAAAGGCCTTCACGCTCAAAGAGGTCGTCATCAAAAAAATCCATAAAATACGAGGATTTTTCCGATGACGATTTCTTCAGGAGCTTTGAGGAAGGAAAGCCTTCCGGCGCTAAAACTTCCGGCCGCAGCGTATCTCACGATACGGAGGATGAACAGCCGCTTACCCTAGATGATATATTCGGAGGCGATAAGAAATGAAAAAGGTAGAAAGAAGAGCTATAATGTGTCTCCTTCTTGCCTGCGTGCTGCTGACAGGCGTAGGCGTTTTCTCATACAGATATTTCGCTTACGGAGACGACTGGGCTTCATATGAAGGCAACCGTGACGTCTATACAAACGGAGATCTCTCCAAGGGGGCGCTTTACGATACGAACGGAGTCCTGCTCATGCAGAACACCGAAAACGGTATGGTCTTCAACGACGACCCTGTTGTCAGACGCGCCCTCATGCACATAACCGGCGATAAGGACAACAATATATCCACAGGCGCCAACAGAGCCTTTACAGATGAATTTATCGGTTATGATTTCATTAACGGAGTCTATACGCTGAACAACGCCGGCGAGGACGTCACCCTTACCCTTGACTCAGGCGTATGCGCCGCTGCCTATGAGGCGCTCGACGGCCGCAGCGGGACCGTGGGAGTATATAATTATGAAACGGGAGAGATCATATGCATGGTAAGCTCTCCCACATACGATCCTCAGGATCCTCCTGCCATATCCTCCGATGACACGTCGGGAGTTTACATAAACCGCTTCACATCCGGCACCTTTGTTCCCGGTTCAATATTCAAGCTGGTCACAGCAGCCGCTTCCATAGAGACTCTCAGCGACGCGTATACCTGGCAGATCAAATGCACTGGAAGAGTCGATTACGGTCACGGCGATGACGTCACCGACCTTGCCGCTCACGGCACAGTTGATCTGAAAAAAGCCCTTGAGGTGTCCTGCAACTGTTATTTCGGCCAGCTCGCCGAAAAGCTGGGAGGAAGCATACTTGAAGAATATACCGAAAAGACAGGCCTGACCGAAAGCATAGATATAAACGGCATCAAGACTAAGGAAAGCACGTTCGACTATCCGAACGGAGGCGTGAATCTGGCATGGACAGGTATAGGGCAGTACCACGACATGGTGAATCCGTGCTCCATGATGGTATATATGGGCGCCATCGCTTCAGGAGGCGAAGCTGTCATGCCGACAATAATAAAGCCCGGCTCCTTTGTTGAGGAGCAGGCTTCAAAGCTTCCTGTGGTGGGGACAAAGACAAAGAGCATGATAGAGTCCTCCACAGCCGATTCTCTCAAATCAATGATGTCCAACAATGTGGTGAACAACTACGGTTCAGACATGTTCCCGGGGCTCAGCATATGCGCCAAGTCCGGAACAGCCGAGGTCGGCGGCGGCAGACAGCCAAACGCCTGGTTCGTTGGCTTTCTCGACGATGCGGAAAACCCATACGCCTTTGTGGTCCTTGTGGAGAACGGCGGCTACGGCTCAAGGACTGCAGGATCCGTCGCCAATAAGGTCCTCCAGGCCACAGTAAACCGATAAGGCACATGACTCAATAGCTTACAGTGCAGTTCTGATCCACCACCTCTACCCATGTGCTTCCCGGAGTGAGTCTGAGGCTGTTTCCCTCACTGTCTGTGAACACGGTCCTGGAATCAAGATCATCTCTTGACCACGTTCCCTTTACAGCGACGCCGTTTGTAAAGAGCGTGGCTTCCCCTCCGGCACACATGTCTATGCTCAGCCTTCCCGTGCTGTCTATTACGCTGCTGCTTACCTTCTGCAGCAGCACATTTGAGCAGGTTATATCTTCACCTGTCTCCCTGTCTATGTACTTTTCTCCGTCAACTGTCCTTATGTAAAGGTTCTTATCACCGTCATATGTGAACTCATATCTGCTGCCCGAATACCTGAAGCTTATCTTCTCGGCTCTGTCTCCGCTGTTTTTCTGCGCTCCGCTGAGAAACGCGAACGGCTTTATATCCTGCTTCTCATTCCACCAGCCTTTCTCATCTATCTTGCTTTTTACTTCCTGCCATTTTATATATGAATTATGAGGCGCAGCCTTCCCGCTGTCCCTGTAAAACCTGCAGTCGCTGTTCATGGCGTTTATATACGGAACCACATCGCTCAGAAGATATTCCTTTGCCTGCGGACTCCAGCCGTGAGCCAGGAATATCCCCTTATACTCTCTCGTAAGATCGACAAAATACGGTCTCGTGCTTCTCACGGGTCCGAACTCCTCAGGAAATTCTCCGTAATATACGGCCTGTATCCTTGTCTGCGCTCCTTCCACAGGGAATTCGTAGATAAGATCAGCTACCGAAAGCCATGACTGGGGTACCGCATCCCCCACATTGTCAATGGATACGATCAACGGTCTTGCCGACATCTCTTCGTCTCCCACTCTTCCTGTGAGCGGATTTTCCACCGGGGTCTTCATGGATGCATCCGGAAGCTTTCCAAGCACGCCGCCTCCCGGCATCGCCATTCCGACCGCGCCTATGGCCGCTACCAGAACAGCCAGTATGATGACTGTTTTCGCGAGATTTTTCCCAACCAGGCGTTTTGTTTTCCTGATAATATCCATTATCCTATTCCTTTCCCGCTTGATTTTATATTTTGTTTATTATAACATGTTATAAGTTGAGTGCAAAAGGAGAAAGACGCAATGAAATACGATTTTTCGCCAAAGGGCGTATGCCCCTTCAGGCTGGAGTTTGAGCTTGACGGAGACGTAGTCAGAAATATACATTTTGAGGGCGGCTGCAACGGAAACCTCCAGGCGGTCTCAATACTGGCCGACGGGATGACCGTAGATGAGATAAAGGAAAAGCTTCTTGGCATAAGATGCGGATTCAAGGATACATCATGCTCCGATCAGCTTGCCAGAGCCATCATAAAGGCTTCCGAGAAAGAAGCCTCCGAAAAAGGCGGCGAGCCCGCAACCGCGGATTCCTGATATCCGTTTTTTGCAGAAAGAAGGTTCTTCATGGGAAAGCTTTTGATAAAACTGTTCATAAAGGACAGCGACAACACGTCTGATCCCAAAGTCAGAGAGGCGTACGGGAAATTTGCCGGAACAGTAGGCATAATCTCCAACATGTTCCTATGCATCATAAAGATAATGATCGGTCTTTTTTCAAAGAGTATAGCCATAGTGGCGGACGGGATAAACAACCTGGCCGATGCCTCTTCATCCATAATAACTCTTGTGGGATTCAAGCTGGCCTCTCAGCCCGAAGACGAGGATCATCCTTACGGCCACGCCCGTATAGAGTATCTTACCGGCCTGTTCGTATCTGTCTTTATAATCGTAATAGGCATACAGCTCCTGCGTACGTCTGTTGACAAGATAATACACCCCGAGCCTGTGCAGTTCAGCTATATCACAGTCGCCGTGCTGGTCATAGCCATAATGGTGAAGCTGTGGCAGTCGCTTTTTAACAGCAGCATAGGAAAAAAGATAAATTCTCTGACCCTTACAGCCACAGCCGCTGACAGCAGAAACGACGTCATCGCGACAGGAGCGGTCCTTGTCAGTCTGTTCGCAGGTAAATTCACAGGCCTTCAGATCGACGGCTTCATGGGCTGTCTTGTGGCTCTTTTTATAATATGGTCAGGTATACAGCTTGTACGGGAGACGTCGAGCCCTCTTCTCGGAGAAGCTCCGGATCAGGAACTGGTAAACGCCATAACGGAGACTGTCATCAGCGAACCGGGAGTCCTCGGCATCCACGACCTCATGGTCCACAACTACGGCCCCGGTAAAATATTTGCCTCGATGCATATAGAAGTGGATGCTGACGGCGATCTCATGAAGAGCCACGATATGATAGACAATATAGAAAGACATGTAAAGGAGTCTCTTTCCATAGAGTTCGTAGCTCACATGGATCCCATAAAGATCCACGATCCCCTTATAAGAAAAATGAAGAGCGTCATATCCGAGGCCTTCATGCCTCTTGACGGCGTTGAAAGCATACATGATTTCAGGATCGTTCCCGGTCCGACTCACACCAATATAATATTCGACGCGGTACTTTCCCCCGAATGCCGCCTTTCCGAAGGCGAGATAAGGGCTGCCGCGGACAATGCCGTCAAGGCTGTAAACAAAAATTACTACGTTGTCATAACATTCGACAAGGCCTACACAAATCTGGGAAGCAAGGCAAGCTATCCTCTGTAGGCTTCTCTGAGCATTTTTATCTCACGGGCGTACCCTTCAAGGTCATTGGGAGTTTCCAGGATAAAGGGCAGATTCTTTAAGGCCGGATGATTTATCACATCCGCTATGGCTTCAGCTCCGAGATACCCCTCGCCTATCCTGGCATGCCTGTCCTTGCGCGCTCCCTGAGGATTCAGACTGTCGTTTATATGGATCGCTTTCAGGCGATCTATCCCCATAACCTTGTCAAATTCCTCTATTACGCTGTCCAGGCCGTCTTTTACGGAATATCCTCCATCGCTCACATGGCACGTGTCCAGGCATACCCCCAGTTTGTCGTCAAGCTCGACCCTGTCTGTTATTTCCCGCAGCTCTTCGAATGTGCCTCCGATCTCGCTGCCCTTGCCTGCCATGGTCTCGAGAAGTATAACTGTGCTCTGTTCCGGCTTTATTACTCTGTTGAGAAGCTCCGCTATCATGGCTATTCCTTTTTCGCTGCCCTGCCCCACATGGCCTCCCGGATGAAAATTATAATAATTTCCCGGGATATGCTCCATTCGCCTCATATCGTCCTCCATGGCGATAAGGGCAAAGTTTCTGACCTTTTCCGAGGCTGAACATGGATTGAGAGTATAGGGCGCGTGAGCGACTATCTTACCGAAATTTTCTCTTTTCGACAGCTCAAGAAACCTTTTCACGTCATCTTCATCTATGTCCTTTGCTCTTCCGCCCCTCGGATTTCTCGTAAAGAACTGGAATGTATTGGCTCCTATCTCAACAGCGGTCTTCCCCATGGCCTCAAAGCCCTTTGAAGAGGAAAGGTGGCATCCTATGTACAGCATATTTACCTCCTGTCAGAAATTTATGATCCCAAGGTGCTCCAGCAGTATCTTCAGTCCTATGAGTATCAGTATGATTCCTCCGGCAAGCTCCGCCTTTGATCTGTATCTGAGTCCGAAAACGCTCCCTATCTTGACTCCCGCGCCTGCCAGCACAAAAGTGACAGCTCCTATAAACAGTACCGCTGCCCCTATATCGACCTGCGGCAGCAGGGCAAATGTTATACCCACGGCCAGAGCATCTATACTGGTCGCTACTGCCATGGGAAACATGGATCCCGCGGAAAATGAACCGCTGGCATTCTCTTCTTCATCCGAAAGAGCTTCCTTTATCATATTGCCCCCTATTATGATCAGAAGGCCGAAGGCCACCCAGTGGTCAAAAGCAGTTATATACTTTTCAAATGAAGATCCCAGCATATACCCTATAAAGGGCATCAGCGCCTGAAAACCGCCGAACCACAGGCCTGCCGCAATAAAATGCCTGCACCGCACCTCCGAAGCCGCCAGCCCTTTACAGACCGATACAGCGAAAGCATCCATGGACAGCCCCACAGCTATGAGAAACAATTCTATCAAACTCAATTTCAGTTCCTCCCAACAAAAAATCAGATACATGACTGCACCTGACAAAAAAAGACTCAAGCGCAGACAGAACTGTACATGAGTCTCGTTATTTAAGATAAGCCAGATCCACGAAGGATCAGCGTGTTGACTTATCACGCCCCGGGCGCTAACTACTCCCTCACTTCCAGATGATTTTAGCATGGCAGAACCGTGAAGTCAATGGATTCACGGACAACATGTCCGGAATGTTGAAGAAGAGAGGGTTTTTTAGCTTATCCGAGAGGTTCAAAATCATCTGCTCCGTGCTTACAGAGAGGGCAGATGAAATCATCAGGCAGCTTGTCGCCTTCGTATATATATCCGCACACAGTGCATACGAATCCTTTCTTGTCAGCATCAGGCTTTGGCTTTACCTCCTTCTGGTAGTAGGTATATGTCATCGTCTCTCTGTCGGACAGCACCACGCACTCTGTCACCTCGCAGATGAACATGGTATGGGTCCCCAGATCCACCTTGTCAACTACCTTGCCTGATATATACGCGTTGGCGTACTTATCCAGGAACAGGACGCCGTTTGAAGCCCTTTCAACGTATTTGAAGCCAGCAAACTTGTCCACATCTCTTCCCGACTGGAATCCGAAATGCTCAAACACCTTAAAAGGGGCTTCCTCGGAAAGTACGCAGACATTGAGTCTTCCCGTCTTGTTTATCATCTCACAGGTATAGTTTACTTTGTTTATGTTGACTGCGATCCTGTTAGGCTTGTCGCTCACCTGAGTAACAGTGTTCACGATCTGTCCGTTATCCTTTTCTCCGTCTCTTGCCGTGACCACGTAAAGTCCGTATCCGATCTTAAAGAGAGCGGATGGATTTATCCTGTTGTCCTCTTCCACCACTACCGGACCGTATCCCGCGGCCAGCTCGTCGGCCAGAGCCCTGATGCTTTCTTCCGTCTCTTCGTTTACGGCTGACATTATCGATACGTTGTTGTCTGCAAACGTTATCTTCTTGGAATTTTCAAATGACTTTTTCATTATCTTCATGGCCGTAGGAGCCCATGATCCGTTCTCTATGAACGCCACCGTCCTGTTCTGAAAATTCCTTTCCGTAAGGTTGTCTATGAATATCCTCATGAACGGGAATATCTCAGAATTATATGTGGTTGTGGCAAGCACCAGCTTGTCGTATCTGAAAGCATCCTCCACTGCCTCCGCCATGTCGCATCTTGCAAGGTCGTTCACAACTACCTTTGGAACTCCTCTTTTTTCCAGTTCCTCGGCCAGCATCATAACGGCCTTTTTCGTGTTCCCGTAAACAGATGTGTAGCATATGCATACGCCGTCTGTCTCAGGTCTGTAACCCGACCATATGTCGTAGAGATTTATATAGTATTCAAGATTATCCTCAAGGACCGGACCGTGGAGCGGGCATATCTTTTCGATCTCAAGCCCTGCCGCCTTTTTGAGCACGTTCTGCACCTGTGCTCCGTATTTTCCGACGATCCCTATATAATATCTTCTGGCTTCGCATGCCCAGTCTTCTTCAACGTCAAGCGCTCCGAACTTTCCGAATCCGTCGGCTGAAAAGAGTATCTTCTCAGATGACTCATACGTCATCATTACCTCCGGCCAGTGTACCATCGGCGCGAATACGAAGTTCAGGGTATGAGCTCCCAGCTCCAGAGCATCTCCGTTTTCCACGGTATGTGTGTTCTTCATCTCCATGTGAGGGAAAAACTGGCGGATCATGTTAAATGTCTTCTTATTGCCTACCACCGTAACATCACGGTACTTTTCCACAAATGCCCCTATTGAAGCCGAATGATCCGGCTCCATATGCTGCACTATCAGATAATCGGGCTTCCTGCCGTCAAGAGCCTTTTCCACGTTTGACATCCACTCGTCGGTCTTCCTCCTGTCTATGGTATCCATTACGGCTGTTTTATCGTCCAGTATCACATATGAATTATAGGCCATTCCGTTCGGTACAACATACTGCCCTTCAAATAGATCCACCTCGTGATCGTTGGCTCCCACGTAGATAACCGAATCTGTAATTTTACTGATCATTTTAATTCCCCCTTGCTTACAATAGCTTTATCTCATCTCCGGCCTTTACTTTGCCGGACTTTGTAACCTTTATGAATATGCCTTCTCTGGGCATCACGCAGTCTCCCGCCAGCTCTCTTATAGCGCAGCCCTGATGGCATTCTTTTCCTATCTGTGTGATCTCGCCTTCCGCGCTTCCTAACCTGAGCTTTGTTCCTATAGGGAGGGTATAAAGCTCTATGCCCTCTGTAAGTATGTTCTCTGCGAACGCGCCGCTTGTAATTTTAAACGGCAGGTTTTTCTGCACCTTTTCAACGCTCTCGGCTCCCAGAAGGCTCACCTGTCTGTGCCATTTCCCTGCGTGGGCATCTCCTTCTATACCGTGATCCTCCTGCAGCCAGACTTCATCTACCGGGTGCTTCTGTTCGCCTTTTTTTTCACTTATGCATACCGCCTTTACTGTTGCCATCCTTGCTCCTCCTCTCCTCTGACCGAAAAATATATATTATTTATGTCCATGTTTATGATCATGTTCACGGCCGCCGGTATGGAGCTCTGCACAGTCGCCGGCAGTTCCGGTCAGCACATCGATACCGTGCTTTACCGGTCCTATGACGGCTTCAAGACATTCGGATGCTGCCTTCCTGCTCCCGGGAAGATTTATTATGAGAGTGTTTTTTCTAAGGACCGCCGCTGCTCTTGAAAGCATTCCCATGGGAGTTATCCTCATGCTCTCCGCCCTCATTGCTTCCGGTATGCCTCTGACTTCTCTGTCTCCAACAGCCAGAGTCGCCTCAGGAGTAACGTCCCTCGGTGAAAATCCCGTGCCTCCAGTTGTAACAGTCAGCTGCGCCCCTATATCGTCGGCGCACTTCACGAGTTCTTCCTTTATCTGCTCGTACTCATCCGGTATCAGAGTCCTGTATATGACTTCCCAGCCGTTTTCTTCCAGTATGGATACGACCGCATCTCCGGCAGTATCCTCTCGCAGTCCTTTTGAACCTTTATCGCTCATGGTTATAACCGCTGCGGTGTATTTCATAAAACCCTCCCTGCTATGCTATTCTCTGTTTTCTCCTGTATCCCGCACAAAATCTCCGCTCTTCCCCCCTGTTTTTGACAGGAGGCATATCCCTTCTATTACCATATCCTTCTGGACAGCCTTGCACATATCGTAAACTGTGAGAGCGGCCGCGGAAACCGCCGTAAGCGCTTCCATCTCCACTCCCGTGACGCCGCGGCAGCTCACCCTTGCCTTTATTTCCACCGCCAGATCTTCCCTGTTCATTTCAAACGATATATCTATACCTGTAAGAAGCAGAGGGTGACACATGGGTATGATATCCCAGGTCTTCTTTGCCGCGGTTATTCCGGCGATCTGAGCAGTACCCAGAACGTCGCCCTTTTTCATCCCGCCCTTTTCTATGAGGTCGAATGTCTTCTCGTTTACCAGCACTCTCCCCCGGGCCTCGGCTGTTCTTTCAGACTCCTGCTTGCTTCCCACGTATACCATCCTGGCTCTGCCTTCTTCGTTAAAATGTGTAAAATCAGACATTTTCATCCTCCTATGGCGTTCATATCACGCCCTGCAAGGCTCGGAGAGCCGGCTCCCAGTTCTGCCCGCCTTTCGGGCTTATTGAGTATGGCCTGTTTCATGGTCTCCGCCATTTCCTCTTCCGTCATTCCTCTTATGGATATCTCCTCCGACAGATGGAGGCACGGCTTAAGCATGCCGTCGGCTGTCAGTCTTATCTTATTGCAGCTGCTGCAGAAATCGCAGCTTATAGGGCGTATGAGTCCGACCCGCCCCTTTGCTCCCGGCAGGGAGTATATCTCGGCCACGCCCTCTGAGCCTCCTGTTTTCTCAAGCTCCGGCACTCTTCTGAGAACTTCCCTGCAGCTTATGAACTCTCCCTCGTCAAAGCTCATTCCTCCGCCTATGGGCATCAGCTCTATGAATCTGATCTCTACAGGCTCAGTCTCCGTCAGCTCCACGAAGTCTTCTATCTCATCGTCATTGAATCCTCCTATGAGGACAGTATTTATCTTGAGTCTTTCAAACCCGGCTTCCCTGGCCGCCCCGATCCCTTCAATGACGTCTGCCAGCTCGCCTGTTCTTGTCATGTATCTGTATTTTTTACTGTCAAGAGTATCAAGGCTGATATTGAGCCTGTCCACTCCCGCTTCCTTAAGGCTTACGGCATATTTCCCCAGCATGGTTCCGTTCGTAGTCATGCAGAGTTCCTTCAGTCCTTCTATTGAAGCGATACTGCCGCACAGGTTTATTATGCCCCGTTTTACGAGAGGTTCTCCCCCCGTTATCCTTATTTTGTCTATTCCCAGCGATACAGCGGCCTTCGCTGCCGCTACGGTCTCCTCTGCTGTCATCATCTCGTCATGGCTGCGTTTTTTTATCCCCTCCTCAGGCATACAGTACCTGCATCTCAGATCGCACAGCTCCGTTACCGATATCCTCATATAATTTATGTTTCTTCCGCATCTGTCTATCATGGTAATCCCCCTGCTTTCCTTGATTATATCAGAAAAGGTCATTTTAGTCAGCAGAGTTGCTCCACTTTGAGAAAAAATAGCATCAAGACAGCGCATGGATGCCCGATCATGTTGCCCGGAGCGCGTTTTAGGCGTATAATTCATTTCATGGAAAAGAAAAGCTACGAAAAAAGACCCTGCGTCTATATGCTGCTGTGCTCTGACAACAGCCTGTATACAGGCTGGACCAACGATATGCCTTCAAGGCTCAGACAGCACAGCAGCGGCAAAGGAGCAAAATACACGAGATCACGGCTTCCCGTTACTCCCGTATACGTTGAATTTGCCGACGATAAAAGCGCAGCCGTAAGACGGGAGGCTGCAATAAAAAAGCTCAGCGCCGAAAAAAAGCGTGAGCTTATATCATCTGGATACAATATGATCGGGCTTATACGGGAATTCCTTTTATAGCGCGATCCTATCCTACTCCTTCTCTGCCTGTATCTCCAGAAGCGTTCGCAGTTTGTCCGCCGATGACCCGAGTTTTTTAACCTTTTTTCCCAGCTCATCATCAGCGCCCGCCTCATCCAGAGACACTGTCACCGTCTCCTCTTTAGCGTCAGCTGTCAACACGGGATATGTCCACTGTACCTTTGTCACGGGAGAGGTGAGGGCCATGAGCTGTTCCGCCATTATCTGCATGTTGGAGTCGAATACCTTTCTGTCGGCGTTCTGCACAGGTCCCGCGACTTTAAGGTTCATTGTCTGAGAATCGCCTTCAGCGGTTATGGTCATTTCATACTCTCCCGCTATATCATCCATTCCCATTGTCTCCAGAAGATCGACGACCGATGCGGTGTCGTTTGTGTCTTCCACCTTTTTTTCAAAAAGAGCATCCGCTCTGTCCCCGGAAGCATCGACATCTTCAGCGGCGACATCCAGAGCTTCCTCGCTGTTTGTAGCCTCGGCCTCCCTGCCGGGCATGAAATTCAATGCGAGAAGTCCTGCCGCAAGAGCCGCGGTCACTATGCATGCCGTCATGAGCATGATCCTGAGATTTCGTTTTTTTACCATAAGAAATGTCTGCTCCTTTCTCAGCTTTTGCACTTAAATCTTATAACACTTTTCAGTGAAGGCTCTGTGACAGTTTCGTCTCTATTTGGCAAACTGACTGTTGTAAAGATTTGTGTAGAAGCCGTTTTGCGCCAGAAGCTCGCCGTGACTGCCCTGCTCTATTATATCGCCGTGATTCATCACCAGTATATGATCGGCATCCTTTATGGTAGAGAGCCTATGGGCTATTATAAAGCTGGTCCTTCCCTCCATCAGCGCTGCCATCGCGTTCTGTATCTGCTGTTCCGTTCTGGTATCCACGGAGCTGGTAGCCTCATCCAGTATCAGTATAGGCGCGTCTGCCAGAAATGCTCTTGCTATAGTGAGAAGCTGCTTCTGGCCCTGCGATATATTGGTGGCTTCCTCATTTATCTCCATATCGTAGCCCTTCGGCTGTGTCTTTATGAAATGGTCTATATGGGCTGCTCTGGCTGCTGCCTCCACCTCCTCGTCGGAGGCATCCTTTCTGCCGTACCTTATGTTTTCCCTCACAGTATCATTGTTGAGCCATGTGTCCTGCAGCACCATTCCGAAAAGGCTCCTGAGATTTCCTCTGGAAAGCTCCCGTATATCGTGGCCGTCTATTGTTATACTGCCTCCGTTGAGCTCGTAAAACCTCATGAGCAGCTTCACCATTGTTGTCTTCCCTGCTCCCGTAGGCCCCACTATGGCGATGCGCTGCCCCGGCTTTGCCGTAAAGGAAAAGTCATTTATGACTGTCTCTTCATCGCTGTATCCGAATCTTACGTGGTTGAATGATACTCTTCCCTCCACTGTCCCGGGATCAAGCACTGTTTCGGGAGTTACGTCCAGATCCTTTTCCTCTTCCTCATCTATGAACTCGAACACCCTTTCAGCTGCAGCTGCTGTGGACTGGAGCTGGTTGGCGACATTGGCCACCTGGGAAATAGGCTGGTTAAAGCTTCGCACATACTGGATAAAGGCCTGTATGTTTCCTATGGATATTTTCCCGTTTATGGCAAGATATCCTCCGAGAAGACATACAGCCACATAGGCCAGATTGCCTATGAAATTGGTAAGAGGCATCATGACGCCTGAAATGAACTGTGACTTCCACGCGGATTCGCACAGCTTATCGTTGTATTCCCCGAATGTCTTTTCTGATTCTTCCTCTCTGTTGAACGCCTTTATTATATCGTGGCCCGTGTACATCTCCTCTACATGACCGTTAACGTATCCCAGATATTTCTGCTGGTTTTTAAAGTGTTTCTGTGATTTTGAGACTATGAGCCTGATAACGATCATGGAAACAGGCAGCACCACTACGGCCATCACTGTCATTATAAGGCTTATCCTCAGCATCATCACAAGTATGCCTATGATGGTAACGATGCTGGTTATTATCTGTGTAAGGCTTACTGACAGGGTCTGGTTCACTGTCTCTATATCGTTTATCATCCTGCTCTGTATCTCGCCGTGCGTCTTTGTATCAAAATATTTCAGAGGCAGCCTGTCTGTCTTTACGGACATCCTGTCCCTGAGCGTATATATTATCTTCTGTGATACGTCCGCCATTATCCATCCCTGCGCCACGCCGAAGAACAGGCTGAGTCCGTACATTGCAAGGAGAACCGCCAAAATGAGCGCAAGACCTCTGAAATCTATGCCTGCTCCGCTCATAAGGCCTTCCACCACCTTATCTGTAGCCTCGCCCAGCACCGTAGGGGATATGATGGTAAAAACAGTGCTCGCTATGGCAAACACAAATACGGCTGCCAGCCTGAACTTGTACGGCTTCAGATATCCCGCCAGCGTCTTCATCGTCCCTTTGAAGTCGCGGGCTTTTTCTCCCGGCATCATACCTGCGCCCGGTCCGCCTTTTCTTCCGTGACGTCTGTAGCTGTTTGTTCTCTCCGCCATTACTGCTTCCCCCTTTCAAGCTCTTCTTCACTGAGCTGAGAAAGAGCGATCTCCCTGTAGACATCGCAGCTTTCCATGAGGTGGCTGTGGGTGCCTTTTCCCACCAGCCTTCCTTCATCCATTACCAGGATCTGATCCGAATCAAGGATCGTGTTTATCCTCTGAGCCACTATTATTATCGTGCTGCCTCCGACCTTTTCCCGGAGGGCTTCTCTCAGCGCCCTGTCTGTCCTGAAGTCCAGGGCTGAGAAGCTGTCGTCAAAAATGTATATCTTTGGTTTTTTGACCAGCGCTCTCGCTATGGAAAGTCTCTGCTTCTGTCCTCCCGAGACATTGGTGCCGCCCTGAGACACCTCCTCCTCAAAGCCTCTTTCCTTTTCCTTTATAAAATCAAGGGCCTGTGCTATTCCGGCTGCTTCCGCCAGATCTTCGTCCGTTGCCTCCTCTCTCCCATACCTGAGATTTGAGGCTATTGTCCCGGAAAACAGCACTCCCTTTTGAGGAACGTATCCTATCATATCTCTCAGGTCGTGCTGCGACATGTCCCGCACATCCACCCCATCGACCAGTACAGCGCCTTCCGTCGCATCATAAAACCTGGGGATCAGGCTTATAAGGGTGGATTTTCCCGAGCCCGTCCCTCCTATTATTGCTGTGGTCTTACCCGGCTCCGCTGTAAAGGATACGCTGTCAATGGTCTTTTCCTCAGCATCGGGATACGCGAATGAAACGTTCCTGAACTCCACGATACCGCGTCTTAAGGCAGGTGTTTTCGGATCGTCGGTATCCCTTACCGAGGACTCCACCTTCAGTACTCCGCCTATCCTCTGAGCTGATACTGCCGCTCTCGGTATCATTATGAACATCATGGTTATGAACAGGAAGGACATTATGACATGCATCGCGTACTGAAGATACGCCAGCATATCTCCTATCATAAGCTCCTGCCTGTCTATAAGGTGAGCGCCTGCCCATATTATCAGAACGCTGACAGCGTTCATCACAAACATGAGAGCAGGCATCATAAAAGACATGGCCTTGTTTACGAAAAGATTTATCTTTGTAAGCTCCCTGTTGGCATTGTCAAAATTTCTTTCCTCATCCTTTTCCGTAGTGAAGGCTCTTATGACCAGCAGTCCCGTGAGCCTTTCCTTCATTATCAGATTTAGCCTGTCCAGCTTTTTCTGCAGCACCTGAAATTTCGGCAGCACAAGGAAAAAGGAAACTCCCATTATGCAAAGTATGACCACAAGAGCCAGCCCTATTGTCCATGAAAGGGACACGCTGGTGCCAAGCGCTCTTATGACTGCTCCTATGCCCATTATGGGAGCAAAGCACGCCAGCCTCAGTATCATGACCGTTGCCTGCTGCACCATCTGGATATCATTTGTCGATCTTGTTATAAGGGAGGCTGTTGAGAACTCCTCCAGCTCCGCCGCTGAAAATGAAGTCACCCTTTCAAACAGAGCCTTTCTTATATCTCTTGAAGATCCCGCCGATACTCTGGCAGCCAGAAAGCTTCCTCCCACCGAGCATACCACCGCCGCAGCCGATACTCCTGTCATAATGAGCCCTGTGCTCTTTATATATCCCATATCTCCCGCCACGATGCCGTTGTTTATTATATCCGACATATATCCCGGCAGAGCCAGCTCACACATGGCCTGTCCGAAAAGCATCAGCAGTATAAGGATCACATATGCCGCATACGGCTTGTAATAGCGCAAAACGTATCTCATATATCTATCCTCCCCTCTGTAATATTTTCCATGTTGTCCGCGACCTTCCCAAGCAGCCTCCCCAGCTCGTCTGCTTCATCGGCTGTAAGTCCTTTCGTGAGAGCTGCTTCCATCCTCTTCTCAAATTCAGCTCCCCGCACGCATATATCCACTGCTCTTTCCGTGAGGAACAGCCTGTATATCCTTTTATCGTCTCTGCTCTGCTTTCTGTTTATAAGATCCTTCTTTCTGAGCTCCTTCATGGCCTTTGCCACAGCTCCTTTATCTATCCGCATTTTACGGGCCAGCTCTTCCTGAGATATACCGGGCTCCTTGTATATGGAAATAAGATATCCTACCTGGTGTCCGGAAATCTCCAGATCCTTCAATGCCCTGTCGTATATTACGCGGCCGTGCCTGTATATGAAGGAAATCTTCCATGCAAAATTTTCACCTGACATTTCACGTCTCCTTTTCTTCACCAAAAAACAGTTGCCCAGACAACTGTTTTCCTGTGTATTATACTATTCACGAAATCGGTTGTCAAGGCAACTGTATATTATGCTATTCCATCACTCCTTCGTTTATGAGGCTGGCCAAAACTCTCCTGTTAGCCCCGCTTATCCTTCCGAGGGGCAGACGGCATCCGCCCACATCCATCCCGGCCATATTCATTATTTCCTTTATGGGGACAGGGTTTGTCTCGCAGAACAGCGCGTTTATGAGGTTGAGGTACCTGAGCTGTATCCGCTTCGCCTCTCCTGTCCTGCCCTCAAGATATGCTTTCGTCATTTCGTGGACTTTTGCCGGCATCAGATTTGCCCATACGGAAACCGCGCCGACCGCTCCCATGGACATCAAAGCCACTGTTATATCGTCGTTTCCCGAATATATGCCAAAATCGTCTCCCGCAAAAGACGACAGCTTCGCCACGTATGACATATCTCCGCTCGCTTCCTTGATCCCTGCTATATTCTCATGCTTTGACAGCTCTTCTACAGCCTCGGCGCTTATACATATACCTGTCCTTGAAGGCACGTTGTAAATGTAAACAGGTATATTCACCTGATCCGCTATGGTGCGAAAATGCTCCATCATCCCCGAAGGGTTCGGTTTATTGTAGTAGGGCGTTATGACAAGAAGGCCGTCTGCTCCCATAGCTTCGTATTTAAGGCTCTTTTCAACAGAAGCCTTCGTGCTGTTGGTGCCGCTGTTTGCTATTACAGGTATCCTTCCTCCAGCCGCCTTAACTGCTGTTTTTACTATACTGTCCTGCTCCTCCTCCGTCAGAGCCGGAGTTTCTCCGGTCGTTCCCAGAACAAGGATGCCGTCGGTACCCTGCTCCTCGTGCCATATCACCAGCTCTTCGAGGCGCCTAAGATTCACATTGCCCTCATGGTCAAAGGGCGTTACCAGGGCTACTATAGATCCTTTTATCATAAATTGCCTCCTGTAAAAATCTCAATCCTATATGCTATACCCTTTAACTACATAATATGCCTGTCGTCATTCACCTGTGAAGGGTGTTTTCCTTCTTTTTGGTTGAC
The DNA here is from genome assembly GCA_963929955.1 of Bacillota bacterium. Taxonomy (GTDB): domain Bacteria; phylum Bacillota; class Clostridia; order Peptostreptococcales; family Anaerovoracaceae; genus Lentihominibacter. Next base: position 3,567 of record CAWVKQ010000016.1, on the reverse strand, counting down.
AATTATCCGTTTGTGGTTTACAATTCTTTTAAAAGAGCGAACACTTTAAGGAGGATAAACATGTCTGTCAAGGATTCCGTACTGAAAACGCTCGAAGAGAGAAAGGGCTGCTTCGTTTCCGGAGAGGCGCTGTCAGATTCCCTGGGGGTGTCGAGAACATCCGTATGGAAGGCAATAAAGTCTCTGAGAGAGGATGGCTATCCCATAGAGTCCTCTACAAACAGAGGATACATGCTCATGCAGAGCAGCTGGCTCATAACAGAGGAGAGCCTTCGAACATGCCTTCCCGCCAGATATAAGGATAATGATATTTTCATATATGATACTATCGCCTCTACGAACCTTGAGGCCAAACAGATAGCTCTTGAGGGCGGAGACCACGGCACCGTGGTAATGGCCCGCAGACAGACAGAGGGACGCGGACGCCTGGGACGCAGCTTTTTTTCTCCTGAAGAGGGTATATATATTTCCGTTATACTGAGACCCTCTCTGGACATAAGCCTGTCCATACTTGCCACACTGGCTGCCGCTGTTGCTGTAGCGGAGTCCATAGAGGACGTATGCGGAAAGGCCGCTGAAATAAAGTGGGTAAACGATATATACGTCGAAGGCAAAAAAGTCTGCGGCATACTGACAGAGGGCATAACAGACTTTGAAACAGGCCATGTGGACAGCCTGATAACAGGCATAGGCATAAACACAAACCTGAAGGACTTCCCACATGAGCTCCTTGATACCGTAGGAGCCGTTGAAGGCAATTACTCAAAATCAGCGCTGGCAGCAGCTGTAGTAAGCAGGCTCCTTGACCTTACGGAGGATCTTGAAAAAAGGGATTTCATGGACATATACAGATCCAAAAGCATGGTGCTTGGAAAGACGGTAAAGGTATATAAGGGCGCATATAAAAAGGACCCTGAACGGGAATCTGTAGGCATCCCCGCCAGAGCGCTCGATATAGACGACGACGGCGGTCTCGTCGTTATGTACACGGACGGCAGCAGGGATGTTCTGACCACCGGAGAGATATCCATAAGAGTCAAATGAAAGGAGCATTAAATTGATAACAGAAGAAAAGCGATATTCCAATACAGCTTATATGGCTCTGTGCGGCCTGTTTGCCGCTCTGACCGTTGTTTGCACCTATATTTCCATACCGCTGGGATTCACTCCGATACCGGTCAACCTGGCTACGCTGGCTGTGTTCATGGCAGGCGGTATCCTCGGTATGAAGTACGGGACAATAAGCCTTATAGTATACGTACTTCTTGGCGCTGTGGGACTTCCGGTATTCTCAAATTTCAGCGGAGGCCCCGGAGTGCTGGCAGGCCCTACGGGAGGATATATAGCGGGATACATAGCGGCTGCCTTTATCGTAGGAGTACTGTCTGACAGGATATTCCGCTCATCCCTTTCAGGAACAAAACGGACTGTCCTGTGCGCCATCGCCATGACAGCAGGCCTTATCGCCTGCTATTTTCTGGGCACTCTCTGGTTCATGTACATTACGGGAACAGGCCTTATTGCCTCTCTCGCGTCCTGCATCATACCTTTTCTCATAGGAGACGCTCTAAAAATAATCGCCGCTTCCATACTTGTGACGCGCCTGAGGCCGCTGCTTTTTCGATGAAGCTTTCCGTTCATTAGCCGTATGCAAGTCATGTGCGTGATTTTCAGTGCTATATCTGCCTGTTTTGTGATAAAATTTACAGGCAGATATTTTTTTATTTCAAAGGAGTTCACATCAGCGATATGAAACGAACAGTATTTTTCTGCGTATTTTTCGCAGTAGCAGCTGTCTTCGCCTTTTTCTCATGGAGGATCCTTCACGACGGCGGAGCCTCCCCTACCCTTGGAGAACTGCGTTCCTCCATTTATACAGGCGGAGACGGCTCTGCTGTGGAAAAAATAATAGATGAGATGACAATAGAGGAAAAGACCGGGCAAATGATCCTCGGATGCTTTTACAATGGCGTTCCCGATGCCGAGACTGTGAGCGATCACGCTCTTGGAGGCGTTCTTCTCTTTTCATCCGCTTTTGACGGTTCTGACCCGGAAAACATGTCCGCGCTTACGGAAGTCCTTCATGAATCGTGCTCTGTTCCGCCGTTTACGGCCGTGGACGAGGAGGGCGGCAGCGTAGTGAGAGTAAGCTCCCACCCCGCTTTCAGATCAGAACCCTTTAAGTCTCCGCGCAGACTTTACGCCGAAGGAGGGCTGGATCTCATCGTTTCCGACACTCACGAGAAAAACAGGCTCCTTTCATCGCTTGGCATAAATGTAAATATGGCTCCTGTCTGTGATATGTCGGATGATCCTTCTGACTTCATGTACAGCAGAAGCCCCGGAGGCGATGTAAAATACGTGTCGGAATACACAGAGTCTGTGGTAAGCGCCTGTATCGAGGACGGTATGGGCTGCGTTCTCAAGCATTTTCCCGGGTACGGCGCTGCGGCTGACACTCATATGGGCCTTTCTGTAGACGGCCGCTCTTTAAAGGAAATCAAAAGCCGCGATCTTCTCCCCTTTATATCCGGGATCGAAGCCGGCGCACCTGCTGTACTGATCTCGCACAATATAGTGAACGCTTTTGACGACAGCCGCCCCGCATCGCTTTCTCCTTCGGTCCATGTGGCTCTTCGGAACGACCTGGGATTCAACGGAGTGATAATGACCGATGATCTTTCCATGGGCGCTGTATCCGATTATTTTCCTGAGGAGGAAAGCGCCGTAACGGCAGTCATGGCAGGCAATGATATGATATGCACAGGCGATTTCAGCGTTCAGCATGAGGCTCTGACAGAAGCCGTAAAGGCAGGCCGCATATCGGAATCCAGAATAGACAGCTCTGTAAGAAGGATCCTTATATGGAAGTCGGAAATGGGACTTCTGGATTTTTTCAACAATCCTTCACAATAGCATCTCAAAATCGGCATATTTTACTGTTACTATATAGTCACAGCAGCGAATACATATGCTGCTGTGACAAAGGGACATAAGGGCTGCATAAAAAAAACAACACTTCTTCTTCTCAAATCCCCAATATAAAGCAGCCCTTCCTAAAAGTCTCCGCCCGGATCCGGATCTTTCGGTCCGGGTCCGGACGGGAACATACACCTCCTACAAAATAGTAGAATAATGATGATGGCAAAATCGGATCGCAACGCGATCCGATTTTGTTTGATACTGCTTTCATTATCACAGGAGCCTGTTTCGTATTTCAGCCTCGTAGACATGGATATACACATATGTCTTAGCACATTAAAGAATTTCCCACAGATCGGAAGTAAACAGCGGCTTAAATGGGAAAATCCCTTTGCACGGGACTGTCATAAAGAGCTTTTCCCACAAACAGAGCAATAAATCATATGTTTATGGGAAAATAGAAGGCGGAAAAGGAAATTAATGGTAGATAATCCCACAGATCTTGTAATAAGAACAGAAACTGTGGGAAAATAATTTTTTGAGAGCCGATAAACAGGCTATTTTCCCATAAATTACAGCTTTATATGGATGTTTGTGGGAAAAGGGAGCTACTGATTTACTTGACCAGTACAAAACTTCCGGATT